>DXVY01000266.1 GCA_019417145.1 Clostridiales bacterium | reverse complement strand
CTCCAAAAGGGGATGCTCCGGTAATCTTCCCGGGCCTCCTCGATTTTTTTCAGAATATCCATGGCTTTCGCCTCCTATGGATTGGTTTTTGTGGGCCGGGGCCGGACGCCTGATCCGCTTTCCGGCCCCGCCTTTATTCCTGCTCCTGTTTTTGCTCCTGCTCCTTTTGCTGCTCGGCTCTCTTTTTCAACAGGGCCGCCTTTTGGGCCCGCAGCTCCTCCACCAGCTTCCGGTCCAAAACCATATTTTCCCCAAAGGGGTTGATGACCATCCCGGCCGGTTTCGGATCCTTGGCCATCAGGGCGGCATATTCGTCAAAGCCCGCCACCGCGGCCTGCAGGTTCTGTTCCGGAATCCACTTGCGAAGCTCGGCCTCGTCGGTGAACGCCAGGAAAAAGGCCTCCTTTTTATCGTTGGTGATCATGATAAACTGGAGACGGGGCTTGGAGCCGGACAGCATCTGTTCCAGGTCGCTGCCGGGGGTCGCCAGCCGGGCCGGCATGAGAAAGCGGGCGTTCATGACCACCTCGCTCAAGATCCGTTTCCAGGTCTCCTCCTGCTTGTCCTGCTTATACGCTTGAATCAGTTCCTTCAGCCGGGGATTCTCCACAGGCCGTCTTTCCTCCGCCATTGTTTTTTCCTCCTTAGCTGCGGCTGCCGGAGACAAAGCTCCCGCCGCTTTGTATGATAGCATACTATGCACAGCGGTTCCATATCTGCGCGCCCGATTGAAAAACGCGCAGCAAAACCGTTGTAAAGCAACAAAACCGCGCATATATGCGCTTACTGTGCGCCGTTTTCCTCCACCGCCCGCAGGCAGAGCTGAGCCAGGTCCTCCATGGTGGAGATGCCGCCGGCCAGGCGGCGGTATTCGGCCGCGCCCCGCAGTCCCCGCATATACCAGCCGGCGTGCTTTCGGATCTCTTTAAGGGCGATGGATTCCCCTTTATATTCCACCATGCGTTGGGCCTGCCGGAGCAGATACGCCATGCGCTGGGCCACCGGCGGGTCGGGCAGGCGCCGCCCGTGATCTAGGTAGGCGTTTATCTGGGAAAAGATCCAGGGCGCGCCCATGGCGGCCCGTCCCACCATAAGGAAATCGCAGCCGGTCTGCTCCAGCATGCGGGCGGCGTCCTCGGGGGAGGCCACGTCTCCGTTGCCGATGACCGGCACGGTCACCGCCGCCTTGACCGCCCGGATGACCGACAGGTCCACCGGCGGGGCGTACATCTGCTTTCTGGTGCGGCCGTGGACCGTAATGGCGGCGGCCCCGGCGTCCTCGCACCGCAGGGCCACCTCCACGGCGTTGATATGTTCCTCGTCCCAGCCGGCCCGAATTTTGACCGTCACCGGAACCGGCACGGCCCCTACCACCGCCCGGGTGATTGCGGCCGCCAAAACGGGGTCCTTCATCAGGGCGGCGCCGCCGCCGTGCCCCGCCACCTTGGGAGCGGGACAACCCATATTGATGTCGATCCAGTCGGGTTCGGATTCCATGGCTCGGCGGGCGGCCTCGGCCATGACCGCCGGCTCCCGGCCGAAGAGCTGTAGGGCCATGGGCCGCTCGCCGGCGTACACCTCCAGCAGCCGATTGGATTTCCGGTCGCCCAGGGACACGCCCTTGGCGCTCACCAGCTCCCCCACCGTATAGGCCGCGCCCAGCTCCCGGCAGAGCTCCCGCATGGCCCGGTCGGCCACGCCGGCCATGGGCGCCAGGGCGGCGCGGCCGGTTATCTTGATCTTGCCAATCTGCATCGCCTTAAAGTCTCCTTATCCCCGCTATAGACAGCGAAAATTATTCCCATTATACCATAGGCACCATAGGCGCAAGCCTATGGTATAATTTGGCATCCCCGCCGTCCTCGGCGTGGGGCCATCCATCGGGTATAATAGCCGCTTTGCGGCTATTATACCATAGGCGCAAGCCTATGGTATAATTTGGCATCCCCGCCGTCCCCGGCGTGGGGCCATCCATCGGGTATAATAACCGCTTTGCGGTTTTTGCGGTTATTATACCACAAAGCGGCCGCTTTTCCAGCGGTTTATTTCATCAGCCGGCGCAGGGTGCGCCTATGCTTTTCGGTATAGGGGCGATACCGCACCGGCAGATCCACCCCCGTGGACTGGTGCAGTATGCTTTTATAATGGGTAAAGGCGTCAAAGGAACGCCTGCCGTGATAATCCCCCATGCCGCTGGCCCCCACGCCGCCGAAGCCCATATGGGGGGTGACCAGGTGCATGACCGTATCGTTGACGCACCCGCCGCCGAAGGATAGGGTTTGCAGCACCGTTTTTTCGGCCTTTTTATCCTTTGTAAACAGATAGAGGGCCAGGGGGCGGGGTCGCTCCCCCACAAAGCGCAGCGCGTCGGGCAGGGTATCGAAGGACAGCACCGGCAGCAGGGGACCGAAGATTTCCTCCTCCATCACCGGCGCGTCGGGGGCGGGACGGTCGATAAGGGTCGGTGCGATGCGGCAGCCGGCGGGATCGGTCTCGCCCCCGTACAGCAGCCGCTGCCCCTGCATCAGGCCGGTCAGGCGGTCAAAGTGGCCCTTGCTGATGATCCGCGGATAATCCGGGGCGGACAAGGGGGCTTCTCCCAGCATCTCCCGGATGGCCTTTTTCAGCTCCTGGATGAGCGGTTCCCGGA
>DXVY01000265.1 GCA_019417145.1 Clostridiales bacterium | reverse complement strand
TGCCGATAGGTCACCACGATCTGCCGGTTCAGAATATCCATACCCTCCCCGGGGAAATAGATGGAACCGCCCTGGTCGTCGGGAAAGCCGCCGGCGGCGGGGTGATAATCGGCGTAGGACATGACCGGGATGGTCGATCCCGGGGGGATGCGCAGCCGCCCGCGAGACAGGGTGTAATCCCGGCCCTCCGTATAGGTTACGGTGCGGGCGTTGTTCTGCACCGCAAGAATCTCATCGGCTGTATAAAGCAAATCGATATCAGCCACCGTGCCGTCGGGCTGGGCGATGGGCCAGACCGTTTCGTCGTAGGCGATATTCCCCTGCCAGACCGGCTGCATACTGTTTTCCAGCACGGTGGGAAAGTTCCATTTTGTGCTGTCCAGGGTGTCGAACGGGTCCTCCCAGATGACCTGATTATCCTGGGTGACCCGGATATAATCGATCACGCCGGACTCGCCGTTGTGAAAACGGAGGCCCAAGGGGCCGTCGGTGCTGCCGGCCGGCAGGGTGTGGACGGCCGTCTGCTCCCCGTCCAGGTAGCTGGTGACCTGCTGGCCCTCGATCTCCAGCCTTAGGGTGACCTGCCGGTCCTTTTGGACGCTGGAGGCCGGGATCTTATCCACCTGGGACCAGTCCCCCGGCATATGGGCCCAAAGGCCGTAGGGCTCCACCAGGGCCAAAATCCACAGGGGCGGGTTGGGGCTGCCCGATCCAAAGAGCAGGCCCACGGCCTGGTTACTGACCGCCGCTTTCATTTCAATGGTATAATCCCCGCTGAAGGTCTGGTGGGTTTGATAGGTCACCATTGCCCCGCCGGGCACCACCAACTGCCCGTCCTTTATGCTGATTCTGCCGTCCATGCTGGTCTGCTCTCCCCCTCCGTCTGTCGACGCCGCCGTGGCCGGCATCCATATGGACAGGATACAGGCCAGCACCAGCAACAGGCTCAAAGCTTTGGATTTATACATATGTTCCACACTCCCCTCATTCAGTTGTGTAAAAATAGTAGCATAATTTTAGGGAATCGGCAAGGCTTGAAAGGCAAATCGGCATGTGCGCAAAAACGCCGGGGCCGTCGAAATCAAACGCGCAGATATGCGCAAAAGAAAGCGAAAAAAATCCGCCGGTGCCGCCGGCGGATTATCCTTATACCTTTTGCAGCTGTCCTAAGCTGGCGGCCTTCAGATAGGCGTTGATAAAGCCGTCCAGGTCCCCGTCCATGACCGCGCCGATATTGCCCGATTCAAAGCCGGTGCGGTGGTCCTTGGCCAGGGTATAGGGCATGAACACATAGGACCGAATCTGAGAGCCCCAGGCGATCTCCTTCTGGACCCCCTTGATATCCTCGATCTTATCCAGGTGCTCCCGCTCCTTGATCTCCACCAGCTTGGACTTGAGCATGCGCATGGCCACCTCCCGATTCTGGTGCTGGCTGCGCTCGTTCTGACAGGCCACAACGATGCCGGTGGGCAGGTGGGTGATGCGGATGGCCGAGGAGGTCTTATTGACGTGCTGGCCCCCCGCGCCGCTGGAACGGTAGGTATCCACCTTGATGTCCTCGTCCCGGATCTCCACCTCGATGCTGTCGTCGATCTCGGGCATGACCTCCAGGGAGGCGAAGGAGGTATGCCGCCGGCCGGAGGAGTCAAAGGGCGATACCCGCACCAGGCGGTGCACCCCGGCCTCGGACTTCAGATACCCATAGGCGTTCAGGCCCTCCACCAACACGGTGGCGCTTTTCAGCCCCGCCTCCTCCCCGTCCAGATAGTCCAGGGTCTTGACCGTGAAGTTATGCCGCTCGGCCCAGCGGTTATACATGCGGAAGAGCATCTCGGCCCAGTCCTGGGCCTCGGTTCCGCCGGCCCCGGCGTGGAAGGTGAGAATGGCGTTTTTGGAATCGTACTCCCCGCTTAATAGGGTGGAAAGTCGCTGGGATTCAATGCCGGCTATCACCTTGTCGATACTTTCGGTCACCTCGTCCAGCAGCTCCAGATCCCCCTCCTCGTCGGCCATTTCGCACAGGGTCATTGCGTCCTCAAATTCCTGACGGAGACCTTCGTAGGCCTCCACCTTATTCTTTAGCTGCCGGATGCGCTGGAGGGTCTTTTGGGAATTCTCCAGGTCGTCCCAAAAACCGGGGGCGGCCGACTGCTCCTCCAAAGCGGCAATCTCGCGCCGGGTATCTTCCAGACCCAAGGCCTCCCCCAGGTCGGTGAGCTCCTTCCGGTTGCCCTCCAGCCGCAGCTTTTGTTCTTCAAATTCCAGCATAGCGTTCCTCCTGTTTGGGATTCTTTCCCCGCCCTGATTGCGGCTCTATTTCTTCCTGCGGGCGGCATAGGCCCGCCAGTTGTCCTGCTCCTTCATCTCTATGATCGTGTAGCCGTTGTCCGCAAGGGCCTGTTCCACCTCCGCCGCCCGTATATCGATGATGCCGGAGCAGATGAAGACCCCGTCGTCGGTGAGATACCGTCCCGCGTCGGGGGCCAGGCGGATGATCACATCGGCCACGATATTGGCGCACAGGATGGGGAATTTCCCCTCCACCTTCTCGGCTAGGTCGCCGCAAATGTACCGGATTTTCCCCTCCACCCGGTTGCGGGCGGCGTTCTCCCCCGCCACCTTCACGGCCAACGGGTCGATATCCACCCCCACGCAGGAATCACACCCCAGAA
>DXVY01000264.1:848-2690 GCA_019417145.1 Clostridiales bacterium | reverse complement strand
CACCCATGCGGAACCGTATCTCCCCCATACCTTCCGGAAAAGCGGTGATATGCTTGTCTGCGACTACTGCGAAGAACGCACCCTCCTCGGCTGAACGGGTGCTGGCCATTCTCGGCTCTCCCCGGGCGGACGGGCTGTCCGCCCGGATGCTGGACGCTTTCTTGACGGAGCTGCCAAAGGGAACGGCCGTCACCCGGATTTCCTGCTACGATCGCCGCCCCATTCCGTGTGACGACTGCCGGTACTGCTATCATCGGGAAGGATGCTCCAAGCGGGATTTGGACGATTTTTACGCCGCGCTGGAGGAGGCGGACCTGGTGGTGATAGCCACGCCGGTCTACCATCTTTCCTTTCCCGCCCCTCTCAAGGCCCTTATCGATCGGCTGCAGCGGTATTGGTCGGCCCGGTTCATTCTTGGCAAACGGCCGCCCATCTCGAAGGGGAAAAGGCTGGTGCTGCTCACCGCGTCTGGCAGCGGGTCGCCGGAGGGCGGGCCGCTGCTGGAAAAACAGCTGGCGCCTCCGCTGACCGTTATTCATGCTGTCCTGGCCGAGCGCGTCCACGCCGTGGGAGCCGACAGCCCGGATTTTGAGCCCGCCCCGTATTTGGAGGCCGCCAGGCTGGCGGCGCACCGTATGGTATAAAAGAAGGCTGTTCCTGACGGAACAGCCTTCTTTTATACCATACGGGTACTACTTATCGTCATCGGTAAACTCGAGGATGTCGCCGGGCTGACAGTCCAGCGCCTGGCAAATGGCGTCCAGGGTGGAAAACCGGATAGCCCGGGCGCGGTTATTTTTCAGGATCGACAGATTGGCCAACGTAATGCCCACCTTCTCGGACAGTTCCGTCAGCCCTATCTTCCGTTTCGCCATCATAACGTCCAAGTTTACCAATATGCCCATCCGTTTACCCAACCTCTATCATCCATCTTCACACCGGCCGTCACGCCGCCGCTAAATGGTCATCTCGTTTTCTTCCTTATAAATAATGGCCTGCCGGAACAGCTCGGCGAACACGAACAATATCAGCCCAATGACCGAAAAAGCCACGAAAATCAGCACCATAAAAAACTTGGTCACAAAGAACATGCCGACGAAATAGGCTACCGCCAGCACCAGGCATTCCGTGCCGATGGTGCGCAGGCGGCGCACCGTGTCCCGGCAGAAGGGGCGGCCCACATTGACGTTGTGCATAATGCCCCGGGCCTGCCAGAGAATCAGCTCCGCCATCAGGCCGGAAAACATCAGCACCACAAAATATTTTTCATAAAAAAAGCCTTCCATGCCGGGCTCTCTGTCCGTTACGCCGGTGATGCTCCACGGCAGGGAAATCATCAGCCCCAGGGCCACCAGCATCAGCGCGATGAGCGCCGCTTCAATGATACCGCTGAGCCCGTTTTTGCTCACAGTCTTCATGCGCAATCGTGTCCTTTCCCTCCGGGAAAACGAATGCCCGGAAAGTCCATTCTTTATCCAAAATGGTATGCCGAATTCGGCGGCGGGGCGCTGCTGCCCGCCCATCGTCCGCATTTTTCTCCGCTATTATACCGCAAAACGATAAAAGGGTCAACGCCTGTCCGAAGAAATTTCAGGTTTTCGGCCAATACCGCCGACTTTTTGGTTGTATCCCTTCCAGGAATATGGTATGATATATAAGATACCGTGCCGGGCTTTCTGTCCTTGGGAACCATAGAAAGCCCGTACGATTCCTATAACGATCCGGGTATTGGCCGGCGGCCGGCGGTTGCCGGGCCGGCAGACACGCCCAGTTTGATAACGAAAGGAACGGTTAGGAACCATGGGACTTCTGAAAACTCTTTTCGGCGATTACAGCAAGCGG
>DXVY01000264.1:0-838 GCA_019417145.1 Clostridiales bacterium | reverse complement strand
CATCCAGCCCCTGTGCGACAAGGTGCTCGCGCTGGAAGAGGAATACCGCGCCATGTCCGACGAAACTCTGCGGGCCCAGACCGATAAGCTGAAAAACCGGCTGGAAACCGGCGAGACGCTGGACGATATTCTGCCGGAAGCGTTTGCCACCTGCCGCGAGGCGGCGGATCGGGTGCTGGGCATGCGTCACTTCCCCGTGCAGATCATCGGCGGCATCATCCTGCATCAGGGACGCATCGCCGAGATGCGCACCGGTGAAGGCAAAACGCTGGTGGCCACCCTGCCCGCCTATCTGAACGCGCTGAGCGGCAAGGGCGTGCACATCGTCACCGTCAACGACTATCTGGCCCGCCGCGACTCGGAATGGATGGGCAAGGTATATCGGTATCTCGGCCTGCAGGTGGGCTTGGTCGTCCACGGGCTGGACAACAACGAACGCCGCGCCGCCTATAACGCCGATATCACCTACGGCACCAACAACGAGCTGGGCTTCGATTACCTGCGGGACAACATGGTCATCTACAAGGAAAACAAGGTGCAGCGCCCCCACAACTACGCCATCGTCGACGAGGTGGACTCCATCCTGATCGACGAGGCGCGCACCCCGTTGATCATTTCCGGCCAGGGCGACAAGTCCACCGACCTGTATGAGCAGGCCGACCGCTTTGCCAAGACCCTGAAAATCACCCGCATCAAAGAAATGGACGCCAAAGAGGAGCAGGACACGGTGGACGGCGACTACATCGTGGACGAAAAGGCCCGCACCGCCACCCTCACCCAGGCGGGCGTGAAAAAGGCCGAGCAGTATTTCCATCTCGAAAATCTGATGGATTCGGAC
>DXVY01000263.1 GCA_019417145.1 Clostridiales bacterium | reverse complement strand
TACACACCAGATGGCTGTGTCCTTCCAGCGGCACATTTGCCAGCCGCGCCGCCAGGGCCTGACTGGTCATGGTCTGCCCCTCAATGCAAAGGGCCCAAACGCCTGCGCCGGCTGGGATCCTTCCAAGAATACGCTTTCCCTCATCCTCCAGCGCTGCGGCTATCTGGGCGGCGGAGGGCCGGTCAGGCAGGCGGGCAGGTTCCAGCTCTTCTATTTTCAGGCTGCAAAACGGTGTGAGCCTTTTGGCATATTCGGCCGCGGCCTCTCGGAGATAGGCCTCCTTCAGCCGCCCCACGGCCAGTATGGTAATCCGCAACATAAACCTTCCTCCACAAAAAAGGACGCGGCCGAACCGCGTCTCCAGTTATGTTTTCTCTAAATCCGTCAAATGGCCAGCCCAGCCGGATTACAATACCAGCATACGGCCGCCGGCCGGAGGCGCGGCCCGCAGGATATAGTCCAGGTTCTCATGAAAACCGCCGTCGGTCAGAGAGGCTCTGGCCGAAGCCAGGGCCAGCTCGGGATAATTGTTTTCCCGGCTGATATGTCCCAGCACCAGCCGCGTGGCGCCCGCCTTGATAAGGCCGCCCAGCTCGGCGGCGCAGCCGGTATTGGAGAGGTGGCCGCTGTCGCTGAGGATCCGGCGCTTGAGGTAATAGGGGTAGGGGCCGTTTTGCAGCATCATCACGTCGTGATTGGATTCCAGCAACACAAGGTCGCAGCCGGTCAGGGCCGCCCGCACCTCGTCGCTTACATACCCCAGGTCGGTGCACACCGCCATCTTCCGTCCGTCCGACGTCTCCACAACAAAGCCGCTGGAACCGGGGCAGTCATGAGAGGTGGAAAACCGCGTAACACGCATATCGTCCAGCTCCACCGCCGCGCCGTTCATAGCCCGCGCCTGGGTACGGCCGTCATAAAGACCGGCCGCTTCCAGCGCCTCCAGCGTTTTACCCGAAGCGTAAACAGGAATATGGTTTCTGCCCGCAAAGACCTTCAGTCCCTTTACATGGTCGCTATGCTCATGGGTCACAAAAATAGCCTGAATCGAAGAGGGGGACACCTCCAGCTGCTCCAGCGCCACTGTGATCCCCTTGGCGCTGACGCCGGCATCCACCAGAATACCGCTCCCCGATACGCCTATGTAGGTGCAGTTCCCCGAACTGCCGCTGAACAGGGGGCAAAACCTAGCCAACCTTTTCCTTCCTCTCTCCTTCAAAAAAGGTCTGAAGCCAAGGCCGCCGAATTCCTCTCGGCTTTCTTCACCGCCTGGCCATCGCCCGGCGCGTGCGCCTAAACTCCCGACCTTCCGCAATCCTAATTAAAGCGCCGCTTTTTGCAAATTCGGATTTATGATTTTCACTCTTTTGATATCCGCGCCAAGGGCGGAAAATTTCCCGGTAATATCCTCATAACCCCGATCGATATGGGTAATGTCCTCCACCTCGGTGGTGCCCCGGGCCATCAGGCCGGCAATGACCATGGCCGCGCCCGCGCGCAGATCGGTGGCGTGCAAAGGCGCGGCGGTCAGTCCTTCCACGCCCTGTATAACGGCTACCTTGCCGTCCACCTGTATCTTGGCGCCCATGAGGGTAAGCTGATCCACATAGCGGAAACGGTTGTCCCACACGCCCTCGGTGACAATACTGGTGCCGTCGGCCACGGACAAGAGGGTGGCCATCTGGGGCTGCATATCGGTGGGAAAACCCGGATGGGGCATGGTCTTCACATTGCAGCGGCGGGGCCGGGCAGGCCCGATTATCCGCACCGCTTCATCGTATTCCTCCACCGTGGCGCCCGATTCCTCCAGCTTGGCGGTAATGGATTCCAAATGCTTGGGAATCACATTTTTAACCAGCACATTCCCGCCGGTAGCGGCGGCGGCCACCATATAGGTGCCGGCCTCGATCTGGTCGGGAATCACGCTGTAGGTCACGCCGGACAACCGCTCTACGCCGCGAATCTTGATCACGTCGGTGCCCGCGCCCATGATATCCGCGCCCATGGAGTTGAGAAAGTTCGCAAGATCAACGATATGGGGCTCCTTGGCGGCGTTTTCGATCACCGTAAGCCCCCTGGCCTTGACCGCGGCCAGCATTATATTGATGGTGGCGCCCACCGAAACAATATCCAAATAAACCGGGCTCCCGATCAGCCGATCGGCCGATGCGTCCATCATGCCGTTGTCGATAACCACCCTAGCTCCCAGAGCCTCAAAGCCCTTCATATGCTGATCGATGGGCCGGACGCCAAAATCGCAGCCGCCGGGCGGCGCAATACGGGCGCGGCTAAAACGGCCCAGCATGGCCCCCATAAAGTAGCTGCTGGCCCGCATCTTTTTGGTCAGGTCGGACGGCACCACATGAGAGCTGATATGGCGGGGGTCGATCTCCAAGGTGCTCTTGTTGATAACCTTCACATTGGCGCCCAATTCATACAAAATCCGTACAATGACGGCCACATCGGATATTCCGGGTATATTTTCAATACGGCAAACACCGTCCGACAGGATGACGGCGGGCAAAATCGCCACAGCGGCGTTTTTTGCCCCGCTGATGGTGACCTCGCCTTCCAGCCGGCGTCCGCCGGTAATTACAAATTTTTCCAAAGCCTCGGCACTCCCTATTCCAAATTGGTACGAATATAGTATTTACACGAGTCTACCGGACTAGCAAAGAGAATTTATTGCAAACACAATTAGCAATTGAATTCCCATATTC
>DXVY01000262.1 GCA_019417145.1 Clostridiales bacterium | reverse complement strand
ACATACAGCATCTCATACACCGCCAGACGCATAATGGCCAGCGCCACCCGGGAGATCCGCTCCTTGCTCCACTTCAAGGAACAGGCGGCAATTCTCTGATCGATGGACTCTGTGCGGCTTTCCGCCCCCTGCGCCAGCGACAGCGCGAAGGCGTCCCCTTCCACGTCCCGGGCCTCTCCCGCGCGCTGGAGGATTTCGCTTACCGGTTCCTCGGTAAAGGTCTTTTCAAACAACAGTATAAACGCCAATTCGCGCGCTTCCCGCCTCGTCATACGGCACCCCGCCTTTTCCTATGTATTCGGCCGTTTCCCGACAGGAAACGACACGCCGATCAACAAGAGAGCCCTCCACACCTCTGCGGAGGGCCCGCTTAGCCGGTTATTTGCTTTTTTCATCATCCAGGACAATGCCCGCCACGTGCACGTTGACCTTTGTCACCGGTTTGCCGGTCATGGACTGAACCGCGACCTTGACACCGTGCTGCACATCCCCCGCTACGTCCGGGATACGGGTGCCCAGCCGCAGATTGATGTACACGTCCACGATGGTCTCGTTTTCATTGTTCAGCACCTTGACCGATTTGGTCGCGGCGTTGGTGGACATAATGCCGTGAATATCCGCAGGGCGCGCCGCCATGCCCGCCACGCCGGGAACCTCCAGCGCCGCCGTGCTAGCGATAGTCGCAATCACATCCTCCGAGATAATACAGCTTCCTTCCGAAGGACGCAACCCTTTATCATCCATGTTTGAGAACCCCCTATTTCTTGATAGCGGAAAGCCGGCCCATCCGCCCGTTTATCTGGACGGATGCAAACCTTCGCTTTCCTGTTATTATACCACAAACCAAGAAAGGGGCAACTGTTTTTTATGAATTTACGTTGGATATCTTAATATTTTGTGCGACAATCTTCGACTGGGCGGTGACAATCTCGGTGATTTGAATCGTCTGCTGGGGCTGAAGACTGTCCGCTTTGACCACGACATTGCAGTTTTCTCCCTCAATGTACACCACGCAGTCGGCAAAGCCCTTGGCTTTGATAAGGCTTTCGATTTTGCTTTCCTGCTCGATGGCGGCAGCCACCGCCTCGGTTTTTTCCAGCGCTTGCTTTTTGATGGCATCGGTGGCTTTGACGTCATTCATCATTTCTTTGATAAGATCCAGCGACTGAGCCCGGGCGTCCTCCCGGTTTTTGCGAGCCTGAGAGAAATAGTCGGCCTTGTCCCCAGGCTCGGAGGACTGGGCGGAGCCGCCCACATACTGTGCGTCTCCCATGTTCTTGGACGTGTCGGACACGCTGGCCCCCGTATCGATAACGGGCGACTGGTTGGAAAAGTAGTAATTCAAATATACGGCCACGCCCAGCGCCACGATTAAAGTCGCCAAAAGCACCTGTTTTTTCCCAAAGATGTTGCTCACTGTTCCCCATTCCTTTCCTGCTGACAGTTTAATTGGATTTGGTAACGCATACCCGTTTGGAGGAAATATTCAGCGCCGTGGTGATGGCGTCGACGATGCGCTGGGATACCGCCGCGTTATCGCCGCCCTGGCAGACCACCACAACGCCCTTGACCGTGGGCTGAATCTCGGTGACCAGCAATCCCTGCCGCCCCTGATCGGTATCCACCACAATGATGGACTTTTCAGAGTCGTCCTTCTGCGAAACCTTATTGGAATCGCCGTTGGTGTCTTCCACCCGGTTGGTATTGATCTTGTCCTGGGTGGCATACACATACTCCACACCGTTTTCCAGGGTGACCATCACCTGGCAGGATCCCGCGCCTTCGATGCTGCCCACCAAGGCGGCCAGCTTGGTCTCCGTCTTAGCGACGAACTCCTCGGCCGAGGCCTTGGCGGCGGCCACCTGCTTGTCAGATTTTGGTGTCCAAAAATTGGACGCCAAAATCAGCCCCATTCCCACCAGGCCAACCGCCACAATGATTTTGGTGCCTTTTCCCCCTTTCAGAAACGCCGAAAGGCGCGTAAGCGTCCCGCTGCCGTTTTCTTTTTCTTCCATGGAACTCTTCCATCCTTTCCGTCAATCCGCCGACTGGACGATGACTTCCACCTCCAGCCGCTTTTCCATTACCTGTTTGGCGACCATGGCGTCTCGGATGTTTTGTTTGTCCATGTAAAGGACGATTTGTGTAATACATATGCCGCCATCCGCCGAAGTATCCGTCTTTGCCACGACTTTTTCCGCCTGGGTGTTATAATTTTTCAAAGTATCGTTGGTGACCCGCAGCAGCGCGGCGTTAATTTGCCGTTCCACCTGCCCGTTAACCCGTTCCTGTAGCACGTCCGCCCGCACATCCTCCGGCAGGGCGTCGATATCCAGCTGGGTCATGGATTTCAGATTCATCAGGGGAGCGATCATACAGCAAAGGAAAAAGGCCGCGATAATCAGCTTGAACAGCCGCCCCATGCCTCCCTTGGGGGCCAGCATATGCAGCAGGGAGCAGCCGACCGCCGCCGCGCACAGCGCAATGGCCCATGCCTTAATCCCATCCATGTCTGCCCTCCCTCCGTATCGTCAGCACGATTGTTCAACCTCCCCGTCCCGCCAGGGTCATAATACTGGTGGCGATAATGATAAACAGCGAGCAGGACGCGAGAAGGCCGATCATGGTATTGGTCACCGACCGCACCGCCGTCAGCAGGCCGCTCATAGTTTTCAGCTCCAGCATATCCGCCGCCATGACGCACAGGCTCAGGCAGAGAGACCAGGCCGCGC
>DXVY01000261.1 GCA_019417145.1 Clostridiales bacterium | reverse complement strand
ATTCAGCCAAATTAAGGAAAGCAACTGTAGGAATTATGGTTTCCTGCACAAATCGGCAAAACCAGCCTCCTTTTTTACCGGGAATCGTTGCATGTTAAGTTTTTAACGATTATAATAAAGAAAGCTTTAGATCCAAGTAAATGCAAAGCCGCCCCGAAGGGGCAAAGAAGGAAAGGAGCCAGTAAAGATGACCAACAATAAGACTCTCCTGGCCTGGATCGACCAGATGAAGGAACTGGTCAATCCCGACCATGTGGTATGGATCGACGGCAGTGAAGAGCAGCTGGAGCAGCTGCGCGCCCAGGCCGTTTCCACCGGCGAAATGATTAAGCTCAACGAGGAGAAACTGCCCGGCTGCTATCTCCACCGCACGGCTGTCAACGACGTGGCCCGGGTGGAGCATCGCACCTTTATCTGCTCCAAGAAGGAGGAGGACGCCGGCCCCACCAACAACTGGATGGAGCCCCAGAAGGCCTACGACATGCTTTATGGCATCGCCAAGGGCAGCTACGCCGGCCGCACCATGTATATCATCCCCTATTCCATGGGACCGGTAGGCTCTCCCCTGGCCAAGATCGGCATTGAGCTGACCGATTCCATCTACGTTGTGCTGAACATGGCCATCATGACCCGGGTGGGCAAGGCTGTGCTGGATGTGCTGGGCGACTCCAACGACTGGGTGCGCGGCCTGCACTGCAAGTGCGACATCGACGAGGAGAAGCGGTACATCTGCCACTTCCCCGAGGACAACACCATTATTTCCGTAAATTCCGGCTACGGCGGAAACGTGCTGCTGGGCAAGAAGTGCTTTGCGCTGCGCATCGCTTCCTACCAGGGCAAGAACGAGGGCTGGATGGCCGAGCATATGCTGATTTTGGGCCTGGAGAACCCCCAGGGCGAGGTCAAGTATATCGCCGCCGCCTTCCCCTCCGCCTGCGGCAAGACCAACCTGGCCATGCTGATTCCCCCGGAGGTATTCCGCAAGAAGGGCTATAAGGTATGGTGCGTGGGCGATGATATCGCCTGGATGCGCATCGGCGAGGACGGCCGCCTGTGGGCCATCAACCCCGAAAACGGCTTCTTCGGCGTAGCCCCCGGCACCAACGAGAAGTCCAACCCCAACGCCCTGGCCTCTACCCGCAAGGGCACCATCTTCACCAACGTGGTCCTCAACGAGGACGACAACACGGTCTGGTGGGAGGGCCTGGACAAGAATCCGCCCACCCATGCCAAGAACTGGAAGGGCGAGGATTGGAACGGCGCCACCTCCACCGAGAAGGGCGCCCATCCCAACAGCCGGTTTACCGCGCCCGCCAAGAACTGCCCCTGCATCAGCTCTGAATTCGAGAGCCGCCAGGGCGTGCCGATTTCGGCCATTGTGTTCGGCGGCCGCCGCGCCAAGACCGCTCCCCTGGTCTATCAGTCCAAGAGCTGGGAGAACGGCGTGTTCGTAGGCTCCATCATGGCCTCTGAGACCACCGCCGCCGCCACCGGCGCCGTGGGCGTGGTCCGCCGGGATCCCATGGCCATGCTGCCCTTCTGCGGCTATCACATGGGCGACTACTTCGCCCACTGGCTGGAGATGGGCAAGCGCTTAGGCGACAAGGCCCCCAAGATCTTCAACGTCAACTGGTTCCGTCTGGACGATGAAGGCCACTTCATCTGGCCCGGCTTTGGCGACAACATGCGGGTACTCAACTGGATCATCGACCGCTGCGAGGGCAAGGCCGACGCCGTGGAGACCCCCATCGGCTTTGTTCCCAAGGCCGAGGACATCGATTTGGAGGGCCTGGATTTTGATATCGACACCCTCAAGTCCATCCTGGAGGTCGACAAGGACCTGTGGGCCAAAGAGGCCGAGGGCATCGAGGAGTTCTACGGCAAGTTTGGCGACAAGCTACCCGCCGAGCTGCGCAATCAGCTGCACACCCTGAAGGAGAACCTGGCGAAGTAAGGCTGCGCTTCTCTACTGGATAGTCCCTATAGAAAGCCATTTGATCCAAAAAAGGCAAAACACCCTTGTTCGCATCTGCGGGCGAGGGTGTTTTGCGCCTTGGCCGCTGCATCGTGCCTCTCCCTTCCGCGCGTATGTAAAACAATAGAAGGAGCGACGCCAAGGCAGAGTTGTGGCCGTCGGTTCCGTGCTCTTATAAACTTCTTTCACGGCCGTGTCCCTGAGACGCGGCCATGTCCTTATTTATTACCTTTTCTTCTAATGTTCACAAATTTGATACCAATGACGCCGTCCATGGTTTTATAATAGAGGTGGAAATATATAATAAAGGGCGGAATCTCCATGGCATATGTAAGCTTTCAAGATGTAGTAAAAGAATATAAAACCGGGGATATCGTCGTCCATGCCGCCGACGGCATCACCTTCGAGATTGAGAAGGGCGAGTTTGCCGTCGTGGTGGGCCCCAGCGGCGCGGGTAAGACCACCGTGCTCAACATGCTGGGGGGAATGGACACCTGCGACCGGGGCGACATTACGGTGGACGGCGTCTGTGTCAGTGATATGAACGAAAAGCAGCTGACCACATATCGTCGGCACGATATCGGCTTTGTCTTTCAGTTCTATAACCTGGTGCAGAATCTGACCGCCCTGGAAAATGTAGAGCTGGCCGTCCAGATATGCCGGGATCCGCTGGACCCGGCCCAGGTGCTGCGGGATGTGGGGCTGGAAAAGCGAATGGGCAACTTTCCGGCCCAGCTTTCGGGCGGCGAGCAGCAGCGGGTCTCCATCGCCAGG
>DXVY01000260.1 GCA_019417145.1 Clostridiales bacterium | reverse complement strand
GGACAGCATACCGCCCGTCCTGCGGACGCCGCCGGCGTTGTTATACAGCAGCCGCACCAGCAGGTTGCCTGGAAAAAGTTGTCCGTCGTGGGTGTGGCCGGAAAGGGTCAGGTCGGCGCCGGCCGCGGCCAATGCCTCCAGCTCCCGCGGCTGGTGGTCCATGACCAGGATGGGTTTTTCCCCGTCCGTCTCCCGGAACAGCTCCTCGGGGGACAGCCGGCTCTCCCCCATTTTTCTCGCCCGGCTGCGGTCCCTGCGGCCCGCCAGATAAAAGGCGTCGTCTATGCATACGCTCTCGTCCTGCAAAAGCCTGATATTGGCCTTCTGTAAAAATTCCCTATAACGCGGATCCTCTTCCCGGTCCCGCTTACCCACAAAGGTGAAGCCGGCCAGGACCCGCTCCGGCACGTCATGGTTGCCCCAGCAGGCGTAGACTCCATACCGGCTCCTGATGCCCGCAAGGGTCCGGGCCACCCTTTCGGGCTCATGGATGGCGTCGTATTCATTATCAAAAATATCGCCTGCCAGGCAGACGATATCCACATTCTCCCGGTTGAGCTTTTCCACCATCTGCTCCATCAGGCCGTTGCCCACACTGTATCCCAAGTGCAGGTCGGCGATAAGGGCCACCCGCAGGCTGGGCAGCGCACAGCTTTTTTGCACGGTCAGCGAGCGGTGCTCCACCCGGATCTGCCGGGCGTGGATCACCCCGTACAAGCTGACCAGACAGACGGCCGCAAGCGCCAGTCCCCCCGCCCGGCGGCAGAGCCGGGCCCTGTCCAGCGGCCGGCCGCGGCGGCGGTACAGCCGGCGGATCACCAGGCAGATCAGATCCGCCGCGGAGACTATGAGCAGGGCATAGAGAAACGCCCCCATCCAAAAGTTGGCCGTGACCTTAAAAATCCGGTGCAGGCCGCCGGTCGACACCAAAAAACCGCCAAGAGGCGCGGCCGCCAGCATGAGGAAAAGGCCGGCCAGGCCCAGCCGGACCCACCGGGCCGACAGCCGGCGGTGAAAGGCCCCCAGCCAGTGGAGCAGACGCAGCAGCAGGTACAGGTGAAGCAGAAGATAGACCGGAGCCAACAGCAAAGCGGTCAAAGCATCTTCCCTCCCCCCGATCATATTTGCAGCATATGGCTTGCCGTGGGTGAATATACCAAAAACATATGAATATTTTGCGAACGGGCCCTGATGCTTTTCTTAGGAATTGCTGAGGATCAAGGCCGGGCGGGGTCCCCTTTTCCCTATGCGGCTCTGGCCGCCTGCGCCCCCATCCGGCGCGCGTCCCCGATCCGGCGGCGGGTGATAAGCAGATAGGGCAGGATAGAGACCTGCAACAGCGCCGCCAACGCCCCGTGCAGCAAGGCGGTTCCGGAGGAGAAACCCTTGGCTCCGGCGTCCGGCAGCGCCCGGATAAAAAGCAACAGGCTCACCAAACAAAAGCAAAGGTAAAACATGGTCCCGCCCTCCTTTTTCCCTTTTATATCGTACAGCTTCCACCTATATGGTATCCTATCACCAAAATATTGCAACCAAAAAGCACAAAGGGCCTCCCATTCCGGGAGGCCCTTTCCTGTATTCCGGCCATGGCCGGCTTTTTTACTTGCGTTTCTCGTCGATCTCAGCCTTGGCGTCGGCGATAAAGGCGTCCAGGGCTACCGCGCCCAGGTCCTCGCCCTTGCGGGTGCGCACCGAAACGGTGCCCTCCTCTACCTCCTTATTGCCGATCACCAGCATGTAGGGAATCTTCTCCAGCTGGGCCTCCCGGATCTTGTAGCCGATCTTTTCGCTGCGGTAGTCGCCGGATACCCGGATCCCCGCGTCCTTCAGGGCCTTTACTACCTCTTCCACCCGGTCAAACTGCTTCTCCGAGATGGGCAGTACCCGCACCTGCTCGGGGGACAGCCACAAGGGCAGGGCGCCGGCATACTTCTCGATGAGCAGCGCCAGGGTGCGCTCGTAGCAGCCGATGGAGGTGCGGTGGATGACGTACGGATACTTCTTCACCCCGTCCCGGTCCACATATTCCATGCCGAACTGCTGGGCCAGCTGGAAGTCGATCTGGATGGTGATGAGAGTATCCTCCTTGCCGTGGACATTCTTGATCTGGATATCCAGCTTGGGGCCGTAGAAGGCGGCCTCGCCGTCGGCCTCGGTGTAGGTAAGCCCTAGATCATCCAGGATGTGCCGCATGGTATTCTGCACGGCCTCCCACTGGGCCGGATCGCCCATATACTTGGCCCGGTCGTTCTCGTCCCACTTGGAGAAGCGGTAGGACACGTCCTCAGCCAGTCCCAGGGTCTCCAGCATATACTTTGCCAGCTCCAGACAGCCGGCGAACTCGCTTTCCAGCTGCTCGGGGGTGACGGCCAGGTGGCCCTCGGAGATGGTGAACTGCCGCACCCGGATCAGGCCGTGCATTTCGCCCGAAGCCTCGTTGCGGAAAAGGGTGGAGGTTTCGTTATACCGCAGGGGCAGATCCCGGTAGGAACGGGTTTTGGTCAGGTAGGCCTGAAACTGGAAGGGGCAGGTCATGGGACGCAGGGCCAGGATCTCTTCGCTGGGATCCTCCCACTTCTGAGGGTCGCCCAGCACAAACATACCGTCCCGGTAATGGTCCCAGTGGCCGGAAATCTTATACAGCTCCCGTTTAGCCATAAAGGGGGTCTTGGTTTGCAGGTAGCCCCTTCTCTCCTCCTCGTCCTCCACCCAGCGCTGGAGGGTACGCAGCACGATGGTGCCCTTGGGCAGGATGATGGGCAGGCCCTGGCCGATGA
>DXVY01000026.1 GCA_019417145.1 Clostridiales bacterium | reverse complement strand
CTCGGAGATGTGTATAAGAGACAGGTATTTTCCGGCCAGGGTGTAGCCGTAGATGGCTGCGCCTCCCAGCGCTACGGCAGCGGCCACGCAGTAGCTGACGATGCGTATGCCGGCTCGACGGGACATGCCCATTTTTTTGTTCTCCTGCATTGTTAGAAACCTCCATGCGCCAATGGCGCTTTAAATTAGCGTAAAGCTTCCGCCGCAGGGGCTATCCATGGCCTGCGGGCGCTGCTTAGGCGGCGGGCTCTTGCCGGATATGGCGTGGCGCGGTCGGACCGATGCCTGAAGTAAGGGCGCGGGGCCGCGCGGTTTTCTGTTCCCTATTTTTCCCGGATTGGGCTGGAATATGTCTATAAATTCACAGTCCGTTTACAGGATTTCCGGTTGTGGGCGGGCGAAAAATGATGTATAATTTAATTTGTATCTTTATAGTATCGGCGAAATCTTGCCCGCCGGCTGTATTGTTTGCTCATTTTCCGCAATTTTCGCGAAAGGGGTATGGCCTTTTCTATGTCAGGCGCAAGGGAAGTTTCCATCTGCTATTTGGACAACAGCTCCACAACTCAACCCTGTGAAACGGCGGTGCGCCGGATGCGGCAGGCCCTGGAGGATGACTGGGGCAATCCCTCCTCCCTCCATAGGCTGGGATTGGAGGCGCAACTGCAAACCGACGCCGCCCGCCGTATATTGGCGGACAGGCTGGCCTGCAAGCCGGGAGAAATCTATTTTACCGGCGGCGGTACAGAGGCCAACAATATCGCCCTGTTTGGCGCGGCCCGGGCCGGCCGTCGACGCGGCCACCGGATTGTGACAACCCAAATTGAGCATCCTTCGGTGCTGGAAACGATGGCGGCGCTGGAGGAGCAAGGATTCGAGGTCATCCGCCTTCGACCGGGCGCCGACGGCAGGGTGTCTCCCGAGGAAATCGATCGGGCTGTGGATGCCGAGACCGTCCTGGTCAGCATCATGTATGTTAACAACGAGACCGGCGCCGTTCAGCCGGTGGAGGCGGCGGCCGCCGCCATACGCCGCAACAAGGCTCCCGCGCTGCTTCACTGCGACTGTGTGCAGGCTTTCGGCAAGGCGCCGGTGCGGCCGGCGGCCCTGGGTGCGGACCTGATCTCGGTCAGCGCCCATAAGATTCACGGCCCCAAGGGCGTTGGCGCCTTGTATATTTCCGAAAAAGCGCGTGTCCTCCCCCTCCTTTACGGCGGGGGTCAAGAAAAAAATATCCGCCCCGGCACCGAGCCCACGCCTGCCATTGCCGGCTTTTTAGGCGCCATGGAGGAACTACCGGATCCGACGGTTCAACTGGAAAGAACCGTCGCCCTGCGAGATTATACACGGGATCGTCTGTTGGCCACCGGGCAGGTTGTCATTAATTCGCCGGAGCAGGGGCTGGCCTATATCCTGAATTTTTCAGTGCCCGGCCTGCGGTCGGAGATTCTGCTGCATTTTTTAGAGCGGGAAAATATTTTTGTGTCCAGCGGCAGCGCCTGCGCCAAGGGAAAGGGCAGCTATGTGCTCCGGGCCCAGGGCCTTTCGGACAGGCTGGTCGACAGCGCTATACGGGTGAGCTTTTCCCGGTACAACGACCGTTCCGACGCCGATCGGTTGGCCGCGGCCGTGGCCGACGCCGCGGCTCGGCTGCGGCGGGTACGATAGAAAACAAGGAGGACTCCATGGGAGAAATTATACTTATAAAGAACGGCGAGCTGGCCCTCAAGGGTCTGAATCGCGCCACCTTTGAAGACACCCTCATTCGCCATATCCGCCAGAGCCTGAAGCCCTTGGGAGAGGTGAAAATCCGCAAGGCGCAATCCACGATCTATATCGAGCCTCTGGATGAGCGTTTTGACTTTGATCAGGCGGCCGACCGCATAAGCAGGATCTTCGGCATTGCGGCCTTCAGCCGGGCGGTGGTGGCGGAAAAGAATATGGAGGATATCATGCAGAAGGCCGCGGAATTTCTGGCGCCCCGCCTGCGGGAGATATCCACCTTTAAGGTAGAGGCCAAACGGGCGGACAAGCAGTTCCCGCAGCAATCGCCGGAAATATGCCGGGAGCTGGGCGGGTATCTTCTGTCCCAATTTCCCCATCTTCGGGTGGATGTGCACAACCCCGACGAGGTGGTTACAGCCGAGGTGCGGGACTTTGGCGCCTATATCCACTGCGGGCAGCTCCCCGGCGCCGGCGGTATGCCGGTGGGCACGGCCGGAAAGGCCACGGTCTTGATTTCAGGAGGAATCGACAGCCCGGTGGCGGCCTGGATGATGGCCAAGCGCGGTATTAATCTGGATGCGGTCCATTTTGCCAGCCCGCCCTATACCAGCCCCAGAGCCGAGCAGAAAGTGAAGGACCTGCTGGAGCAGGTGGCGAGATACAGCGGTCCCATCAGGCTGGAGATCGTGCCCTTTACCGAGATCCAGGAGCAGATCGGCGAGCACTGCCCAGAGGAGTATTTTACCCTGATTATGCGCCGGTTTATGATGGAGATATCTGAGCGGCTGGCCCGCAGGAACGGGAGTCTGGCCCTGATCACCGGCGAGAGCGTGGGACAGGTGGCCAGTCAAACCATGAAGGCCCTGTGCGTAACCGATGAAATGGTGCATATGCCGGTGTTCCGGCCGCTGATCGGCATGGACAAGAGCGAGATTGTTGACATTTCGCGCAGAATCGAGACCTTTGCCATTTCCACCCTGCCCTATGAGGACTGCTGCACGGTATTTACCCCCAAGCATCCTCGAACCCGACCCGATTCCCAGAAGGTGCGGGAGGCCGAGCGGGCGCTTGACAGGGAAAATCTGATCCAGCGGGCAATATCTGGCGTGCGTGCAGAGCTTGTGGAATAGGCAGACAGAATTTATAATAGAGTAGATTGAGATGAAAACAGCCGTGTGTTGACAATCGACCGTCGCCGGCCCCGGCATCCGATAAGGAGGAACATCTATGAACGGCGAAATCATTTGTGTGGGAACCGAACTGCTGTTAGGTGATATTGTAAATACGAACGCGCAGTACCTGTCCCGGGAACTGGCCGGGATGGGTATCAGCGTATTTGGACAGACCACCGTGGGGGATAATGCCGCCCGTTTGAAAAAGGCCCTTGGAATGGCTGTGGCCCGGAGCCAGGTTGTAATTGTCACGGGCGGGCTGGGACCGACCAAGGACGATCTCACAAAGGAGACGGTGGCCGCCGCTATCGGCCTGCCGCTGGAGGAGGACGCAGAGAGCCTGCAGCGGATCCAGGCTTATTTCCAGCGGGTGGGACGGCCTATGACCGAGTCCAACCGCAAGCAGGCTTTGAAGCCCCACGGGGCTATCGTTTTCCCCAACGACCAGGGGACTGCGCCCGGCTATGCCATTTCCGCCGGCGACCAGTGCATTATTCTGCTGCCCGGTCCGCCGGACGAGTTGCAGCCTATGTTTGAAAACTATGTGAAACCCTTCCTGGCCAGGTACAATACCGGCGTCATCGCCTCCCATACCCTGCGGGTGTTTGGCATAGGCGAGGCGGCGGCGGCCGAACGTATCGCCGATCTGTTGGACGGCGCCAATCCCACTGTGGCCCCCTATGCCAAGACCGGCGAGGTGGAGCTGCGGGTCACCGCGTCGGCGGCTGATCAGGCTGCGGCCGACGCCCTGTGCCGGCCTGTTATGGACGAAATTCGCCGTCGGCTGGACGGTTGTATCTATGGCGTGGACAAGGATAGCCTGCAGCAGGTAGTGGTGGAGCAGCTGCGGGAAAAGGGGATGAAAGCGGCTACGGCCGAATCCTGCACGGCAGGGCTTCTGTCCAAGCGGATCACCGAGGAATCCGGCTCCTCCGCCGTGTTTGAGATGGGCGTTACGGCCTATGCCAATTCGGTCAAGATTAACGCCCTGGGAGTGGACCCCGCGCTTATCGAGCAGTACGGCGCGGTTTCTCCCCAGACGGCGGCCGCCATGGCCGGCGGCATCCGAGAGATCAGCGGCGCGCATATCGGCGTTTCTGTTACCGGCGTGGCCGGTCCGGAGCCCAGCGAGGGAAAGCCGGTTGGGTTGGTCTATATCGCCCTGGCCGACGAGAAGCAGGTCTATGTGCGCAAGCTGATGGCCGGCCGGGCCCAGGGCGAGCGGGAAAAGATCCGCGCCATTGCCGCATCGGCCGCTCTGGATCTGATGCGCCGCTGGCTGGAGAACCCTCAAATGCCGGGAGCGGCTCCCTATGTGGAGCCCACGTCCGTAAACGGCGGGCGGGGCGCGGCGCTGGCGGCGGCGGGCATGCTGGCTGCCGGCGAGGGGATGGTGCGCAACGCCCTGCCGGGGGAAGAGCTGCCCCCGGTCCAGCCGCTTAGCCGTGCGGACCAAATCGCCAACGCCATTCAAAGTCGACTGGCCGATCAGGAGCTGGGAGAAGAGCAGGCGGGGGATGTTTACAGCTCCGCTTCCCCCGATGCGCAGGAGGAAGCCGCTTCCAAAGAGGAAAACAACAATATTTTATATGTGAGCGATTACGAGGAAGATTACCATCCTGATCAGAAGGCGGACGTGGAGAAAAAGCTGCCCTGGTATAAGCGATTGCGGCGGTATCTGTTTCCCTGCAAGGGCGATTCGGCGGGCGAGGTCGTGCGCAAAATCATCTTTTTGATTGCGGCCACCTGCCTGATTGGTTCGGGCATTTATCTTTGCGTATATTTCTATACGGGTCATCAGCAGCTGGCAAGCCAGGATCAGGTTCGAAAGCTATACGATCCCACCAATTCGGAAATCGGAGAGGACGGCATCTATAAGAAATTCTATCCGCTTTTGGAGCAGAACAGCGATACCATTGGCTGGATGTCCATACCGGCGGCAAACGTGGATAACCCGGTGGTGAAAACGCCCGAGACCGACGATACCACCGACGCCTTCTATCTCACCCATGGGTTTGATAAAAGCAAGACCCGATATGGCGCGCTGTTTGTGGACCGCTTTACCACGGTGGACATCAACCGACAGAGCCAAAATATAGTTATATACGGCCATCATATGCGGGATGGCACCATGTTCGGCTCCCTGAAAAAATATCGGCAGTTGGATTTTTATAAAGAAAATCCTGTGATTCAGTTTGATACCCTCTATCGAAAGGGCACCTATAAGATCTTTTCGGTCTTTATCGTCAACACCATTCCGGAGAGCGACAACGGATTTGTCTTTGAATACCGATACTCGGATTTCGATAATCAGGAGGATTTTATGCAGATGGTCGAGCAGATGCAGATCCGCTCGCTCATCAATACCACGGTGGACGTTCAGCCCTATGACGAGTTGATTACCCTGTCCACCTGTACCTACGAATTTGACGACGCGCGGTTGGTAGTGGTTGCCCGCAAGGTACGGGACGGGGAGAGCAGCGACGTGGATGTGGAGGGCGCCGCCCTGAATTCCTCTCCCCTTTATCCTCAAATTTGGTATGACAAAAAGGGCGGCAGCAAGCCGGAGGTGACGTCTATTCAGCAGAAACCCTACTCGTCGCCCTCTATGACTACCCGACCTGCCTCGTCCGAATCCACCGGAAGCGGGGAAAATGACGCTACCTCTGCACGGCCGTCTGCCTCCTCTGAGAATGTCCAGGGAAGTTCTTCCCCGCCGGTTGTGACCGAGCCGCCGGCTGATAACAGGCCGGTGACTGAACCGCCGGTAACCGAGTCGCCTGTAACCGAGCCGCCGGTGACTGAACCGCCGGTGACTGAACCGCCGGTAACCGAGCCACCCGTAACCGAGCCGCCGGCGACTGAACCGCCGGCGACTGAACCGCCGGTAACCGAGCCGCCGGTAACCGAACCAACCGAACCGGAGCCCACGCCGGAAACGCCTCAGGAGGAAGGCGCGGGCGCATAGAGCTGCGTTTTCGCAGAGAATTGTAGCCAGGATGGGAGAATACCATGAAACCGGATGTGAAAATCGAAATCATATATTATGGCGAAGCGGCGGATTGGGCCTTTGAATCCGGCTTTTACGGAAAGGATTATGCGCTGCGGTTGCTGACACAGACCGCCGCCAACCCCAGCGCCTTTTTAAAGGCGCTGGATCGGGCGGTGTCCCGCAGCGCGGTTATACTGGTGGTGGGTGACCTGGCCGACACCGGGCGGACAGGCTTGTGCAGCCTGCTGGCCCGGGCGGTAGGGATGGATTATCTGCCCGATGGAGGACTGCCTGAGGGGGCGGTTGCTTTTGACGGCGGGAATTACCTCCGGGGCGGCCGGATGGAAAGCGGCGGCCAGGTTATCTATCTGCTGCACGGGGACAAAGACGATCGCGACCGCACCCTCCGGGAGCATATATTCCCTGAACTCAGCCGCCGCTTCTCCGTGGCCATCGGCGGCGTTCGGCCGCCTGTGACGGAGGAAAAGGCGGCGGATGGAGCGGAGGATACGCAAGCGCCCGGCGCTTTGCCGGCGCGGACTGTCCCCAGGACGGCGACCCCGATTTTGGCTGAGACGTCCGGCCGCCGACGGATCGCGGTCAGATTAAAAAAGAGTCCAGTGGCCGCGCCGCAGACAGCGGCGAGCTTCCAGGCAGAGCCGTCGGCAGACGCGCCCGTTCTGGAAACCAATGCTCTGGCCGACGTCCCATCCCCGGTGGCTACCGACGATTTGACGCCCGTTTGGGATATACAGCCCAAACCGGCAGCGGAGGAGGCGAACGCCGTCACAGAAGCCCGGCCGGTGAATGAGACCGATGCGAAAGATACGCAGGAAGAAGAGGCGCAGCCCCATGCCGACGAGGCGGTTTTCTTCGGGTTTGACACCTATGAGCCGGCGGGCAGGAAGCCCAAAAAGCGTTTGGCTATCGCCCTGACGGCCATTCTGCTTAGCCTGGCTCTGGTGGCCGGCGGCTGCTTTGGCTATATCAACTGGTTTCAGCCTTGGCAGACCGACAGGGTATACACGCGAATGAGCGGGTTATATGGAAAGACAGGGGAGGGGGCGCTCCCCCCGTCGGCTTCTTCCGCATTCGGAGCCCTGTATGATGAAAATCCCGATATTGCGGGATGGCTTACCCTGCCCAATACCTCTGTGAATTATCCGGTGGCGGCCGTAAATCAAAATACGGCTGGCTATTATGAAAGTCACCTGTTTGATGGTACCTGGAACCACAGCGGTACTCTTTATACCGGTTGCGTCCCTCTGGCCAACGGGTATTACCGGAATATGACCATCTATGGCAAGGATTTGGGAGACGGCCGGATGCTGTCCGACCTCCAGCGGTATCTGGAGCTGTCCTTTTACCAGTCGTCCCCCCTGCTTACCATGGACACCCTCTACACCAAGGGGCAGTGGAAGATTTTCAGCGTTTTCCGGTCGACGGGGGAGGACCCGTTGGACTATAATCAATCGGTTTTTTCCGATGACACCGCCTTTTTAACCTATATTGCCGCCCTGGCCGACCGATCGGCCATACGCACGGCGGTGGATCTGCGGGCCGATGACGAAATCCTGACCCTGGTGGCCAAGGGGGACGACGGCAGCGTGGTTCTGGCCGCCCGGAAGGTGCGACCGGGGGAAAGTATACAGGTGAATACGGCCGCGGCTTCGGTCAATCCTGACCCTGTACCGGTGGCCCAACCTGTTACATTTTCCATGAACGCCCTGCTAGGTCGCTTTGGTCTCCTCGGTACGGCGGCCGCCGCTGAGGCGCCCCAGAACATGAATGCCGGTCAAACGGTTTCCCAGACGGAAGCAGATACGCCGTCCTCGCAGCCGGTTCCGACGTCTTCACAGGCGGAGCAGCCGGCAGCTCGGCCGGCCCAAGCGCCGGTTATACCGGAGGAGCCTGCCTATGAACCGCCGGCGGCCGGGGAGAATTATCCCGCGGCCGAACTGCCGGCAGGGGAGGATCCTGTCCTGACCGTGCGCAATCAGTTTGATCAAGACCGGCTGCTTTCCGCCCCCGCGTCCGAGATCATTGCAGGGGTGGTAGAGGCTGAGATGGGGCCGTCCTATGAGATGGAGGCCCTCAAGGCGCAGGCTGTGGCCGCCTATTCGTGGATGCTCTGCAACGGCGCCGCCGATGGGAAAAATCCCAGAGTATATTGGAAAACACCCAGCGACAAGGTGATGGAAGCGGTTAAGGCAACCCAGGGCCAGCGGGCCCTTTATGGGGATGCAGTGGCCTGCACATATTATTACGCCATTTCCGCCGGGCGGACCGCCCTGCCCTCGGATATTTGGGGCGGGGGCAATCAGCCGTATCTGGTCAGCGTGGACTCCTCCGTGGACGTGCATGTGGCAAAATTTGAAACCAAAGTGACCTACCGTGCTCCCGACGTCGCCGGATGGATCAAGGATGTATATGGCGTGGATGTTTCGAGCGTGGATAAAAACAGCTGGTTTCATGTAACCTACGACGATTACGGCGTATACGCCCGGTCGGTTTTAATTGGCGGCGCTCTGTGGGTGCGGGCGCCCTCATTGCGCAACGATCTGTTTACCTCCTCCCGGGCAGGCAGCGGGAACGGCCTGCGTTCCAGCGCCTATACGGTGGCATACGACGCCGACTCTGATTGCTTTACCTTTACCGTGCGCGGATACGGCCACGGCGTGGGCATGAGCCAGACCGGCGCCAACGAGTACGCCAAGCAGGGATGGAGCTATGAACAGATCTTGCAGCACTATTTTACCGGGATAACCGTTGGATAGGCATAAGTACGGCGCCCATCCGATACAATAGAAAAAAGGACGGTTCACCGTTCGGAAGGATGATGATTTTTGACTGAATCGATTGCAGAATTTTTTGCCAATACCTTTCAGGATAAGATACCAGCCGAGCTGATTATTTTTATTGTTTCCCTTCTGCCCATTCTGGAGCTGAGAGGCGGCCTGATCGTCGCGGGACTGTTGGATGTCAATTTGTGGGTGGCTTTTCCTATCTGCGTGATCGGAAATCTTCTTCCCATTCCTTTTATCCTGCTATTCCTCAAAAAAATATTTGCCATGCTGAAAAAGACCAAAGCCTTCCGGAGGATGGTTGAAAAGCTGGAGAAAAAGGCGGCAGTAAAGAGCAAGAAACTGCAACAGACCGATGAGAAAAAGAAAAAACGAAAAATTCTGTATCAAATGGGCGCTTTATTCCTCTTTGTGGCGATTCCCCTGCCCGGCACAGGGGCCTGGACTGGCGCACTGATTGCCGACGCGGTAAATATGCGCATTAAGCACGCCTTGCCGGCCATTATTGCAGGGGTTTTGGTTGCCGGCCTAATCGTTGCTATTTTTAGCTACGGTGTCCTTGCCCAGTTGTTTTAGATAAAACATGGAAAAGAGCCGACCGTATGGCCGGCTCTTTTCCATTGCAATCTTAATTGATATTGGTTCCAAGTTATTCCTTTTCTGCGCGGATCAGCAGCATCATAGGCCGTCGGAGCTCATCCCGCATGCCGGGCACCGTGTCCAAAAACCGGGCCGGCGGCATGGGTTCTGCCAGGTCTCGGATGATAAAGCCGGCGTGAAGAAGATCTCGTATATAGGTGGTGAGGGTGCGGTGGTATTTGACCACCGGCTCGCCTAGGAAGACGGCTTGTCTTTGCCCTTCGTAAAAATAGTTGTCCACCGGAAAATGCAGGATATTTCCCTGCTGGTCATAGAACCAATCCTGGCTCCCATAGGCGGTAAATACGGGATGCTCCACGGAGAAAACAAAGAATCCGCCCGGCCGCAGCATACGAAAAACCTTGCGGACAAGGGGAGAAAAGTCTTCCAGATAGTGAAAGACCAGAGAGCTGATCACAATATCGAAAGAGGCATCGGGAAAGTCCACATCTTCGATGGCGCACTGGCGATAGTCAATGGAAAGACCCCGGCTTTTATCCTTGGCCACGTCCAGCATCTTTTGAGATATATCTATGCCGGTGACCGATGCGGCTCCGTGCTTGGCGGCGTACATACAGTGCCACCCGTAGCCGCAGCCCAGATCCAAAACCGATTTGCCCTTGAAATCGGGCAGCATGGCGCGCAGAGTTTCCCATTCCCCCGCGCCGTCTAGACCCTTTTGGGAACGCTCCATTCGACTGTATTTTTCAAAAAACCGGGGATCGTCATATTTGTTTTCTTTCATCTATTTCACCTGTCCATGGGTTCCAGGTTTTCTCCCGCAAGATCGCAGCAAGAGAGCTGCATGCCGTCGGCCACCCGGCAGTTTTCCAGCCGGGCCGCAGGTCCGATGCGGCAGCCACGACCGATAACGGTTTTTCCGCTGAGAAGGGTGGATGGAAGGATAGTGGTATCCGTTCCGATTTTTACGTCCGGGCCGATCAAAATACCGTCGGCGCAGGGAATATCCACGCCGTCCACCAGAAGTCGTCCGATCACCTGCATGCGGGCCCGTTGATTCAGCTGCATAAGCCCTGCCCGGTCGTTGGCGCCCAGGACCACGTCCGGATTGTCCGCCGTAAATGCGCCGGCCCGCTTGCCCCTTTTTAGCAACAGGCCTACCGCGTCGGTAAGATAGTATTCCCCTTGGACGTTTTGATTGCGCAGCAGGGGAAGAACCTCCAGCAAATCGTCCGTACGGAACCAGTAGGCGCCTGAGTTGACCTCTGTTATGGCTTTCTGGCCGGCGTCCGCGTCCTTTTCCTCCACAATGGCGGCCAGGTCTCCGGCGGCGGACCGAACGATGCGGCCATAGCCAAAGGGCTGCTCCAGCCGGGCGGAGATGACCGTTACCCCATTGCCGGCGGCGGTATGTGCCTTCAGCGCGGCGGTGAGGGTATCCCCGTCCATTAGGGGCGCGTCGCCGCAAAGCACAAGGGTGTTTCCCCCGGCATGGGCCTTTAAAAAGTCCGCGGCCTGCATGACGGCGTGTCCGGTTCCCAGACGCTCCTTCTGCTCCACTGTGCAGCAGCGGCCGGCGGTGTGCTTCCGAACCAGATCCCCGCCGTGGCCCACGACCAGACATACGTCGGTCACCGTCTCGGCGGCCGCGTCTATCACCCAGTCCACCATGGGCTTGAAGAGTACCTGACAGAGCACCTTGGGCAAACGGGATTTCATGCGTTTGCCTTCCCCGGCCGCTAGAATAACCGCGCAGTTGCTTTGGTTTTCCATAAGAGATTCACTCGCTTTCTGCATTCGTTATGTCGTAAAATTTCATAGGTTTATTATGCGCCTCATGGGTAGGGAATGCAACATTTTTCCGGCTTTGGCGGATTTTTTGCCCGTGTAAAAATAGAGAGAAAGGAAAAAGAGGCGGTTTCCGGCCATTTTGTACGAAAAAAAGGGAAAGCAAAAGGAAAAATTCTTGGATTCTTTTGCGGAAAGGTCTGGAAATTGGCCGGGTTCTCTGCTATAATCGATTTGATACCGGGAGCTTCTTCGGCCGAAAGCGGCTGCCATCTTTCCCGGACAAGCAGGCGGAACGCCTGCAAAGGGTTTGACAATATTATAGGAGGTTGATTCCAGTGAGCCACAAGTATGTGTACCTGTTCTCCGAGGGAGATGAGACCATGCGCGAGCTGCTGGGCGGTAAGGGCGCCAACCTGGCCCAGATGACCCGCCTCGGCATGCCCGTACCCCAGGGCTTTACCGTTTCCACGGAGGCCTGTACCCGTTATTACGACGACGGCAAGAAGATTGCCCCCGAAATCGAGGATGAAATTTACGCCACTCTGCAGAAGATCGAGGAGATCAACGGCAAGAAGTTCGGCAGCGCCGAGAACCCCCTGCTGGTGTCGGTGCGTTCGGGCGCCCGGGCCTCCATGCCCGGCATGATGGATACCATCCTGAACTTAGGGCTGAACGACGAGGTTGCCGCCGGCCTCATCAAGGGCAATCCCGACCCCTCCTTCGAGCGGTTTGTTTACGACTCCTACCGCCGGTTCATCCAGATGTTCTCCGACGTGGTTATGGAGATCCCCAAGAAGACCTTTGAAGTCATCATCGACGAGGTCAAGGAAAAGAAGGGCGTCAAGAACGACATCGACCTGGACGCCGCCGACATGAAGGAACTGGTGGAGCGCTTTAAGGTCTACTACAAGGAGCAGAAGGGCGAGGACTTCCCCACCGATCCCAAGACCCAGCTCATGGAGGCCGTCAAGGCCGTGTTCCGCTCCTGGGACAACCCCCGCGCCAACGTATACCGCCGCATGAACGACATCCCCTATTCCTGGGGTACTGCCGTCAACGTGCAGCCCATGGTATTCGGCAACCTGAACGAGAATTCCGGTACCGGCGTGGCCTTTACCCGCGACCCCGCCACCGGCGAGAAGGCCCTCTTCGGCGAGTACCTGATCAACGCCCAGGGCGAGGACGTGGTTGCCGGTATCCGCACCCCCAGCCACATCTCCAAGCTGGCTGAGGACATGCCCGAGGTGTACAAGCAGTTTGCTGAGATCGCCGACCGGCTGGAGAAGCATTACAAGGATATGCAGGATATGGAGTTCACCATCGAGAACGGCAAGCTCTACATGCTGCAGACCCGCAACGGCAAGCGCACCGCCGCCGCCGCTCTGAAGGTGGCCGTGGATCTGGTTGACGAGGGCATGATCGACGAGGACGAGGCCGTCCTGCGCGTGGATCCCAAGCAGCTGGACGCCCTGCTGCATCCCACCTTTGACGCCAAGGCCCTGAAGGCCGCCACCCCCATCGGCGCCGGTCTGGCCGCCTCTCCGGGCGCTGCCTGCGGCCGCGTCGTCTTCACTGCTGAGGACGCCAAGGAGTGGGCCGAGCGGGGCGAGAAGGTCGTCCTGGTCCGCCTGGAGACCTCCCCTGAAGACATCGAGGGCATGAACGCCGCCGAGGGTATCCTGACCGTTCGCGGCGGTATGACCTCTCACGCCGCCGTTGTGGCCCGCGGCATGGGCACCTGCTGCGTATCCGGCTGCGGTGAAATCACCATGCACGAGGAAGACAAGTACTTCGAGCTGGCTGGCAAGACCATCAAGGAGGGTGACTACATCTCCATCGACGGTTCCACCGGTAAGATTTACGGCGAGGCCATCCCCACTGTGGACGCCTCCATTTCCGGCGACTTCGACCGCTTCATGAAGTGGGCCGACGCCCGCCGCACCCTGCAGGTCCGCACCAATGCGGATACCCCCCGTGATACCGCCCAGGCCGTCAAGTTCGGCGCCGAGGGCATCGGCCTGTGCCGCACCGAGCACATGTTCTTCGAGGGCGAGCGCATCAAGGCCATCCGGGAGATGATCGTCTCCAAGACCGCCGAGGAGCGCAAGGCCGCCCTGGCCAAGATCCTGCCCTATCAGCAGGGTGACTTCGAGGCCATGTACCGGGAGCTGGAAGGCCGTCCCATGACCGTCCGCTTCCTGGATCCGCCGCTGCACGAGTTCGTCCCCCAGAAGGAGGAGGACATTGTGGAGCTGGCCGGCGAGATGAAGATTTCGGTGGACGAGCTGAAGGCCGTTATCGACAGCCTGCATGAGTTCAACCCCATGATGGGCCATCGTGGCTGCCGTCTGGCCGTCACCTATCCCGAAATCGCCGAGATGCAGACCACGGCCGTCATCAAGGCTGCCCTGACCGTCAACAAGGAGCATCCCGAGTACAACATCGTGCCCGAAATCATGATCCCGCTGGTTGGCGAGGTCAAGGAGCTGGCCTATGTGAAGAAGTTCGTCTGCGATACCGCCGACAAGCTGATTGCCGAGGCCGGTTCGGACATGCACTATAAGGTCGGTACCATGATCGAGATCCCCCGTGCGGCCCTGACCGCCGACGAGATCGCCAAGGAGGCCGAGTTCTTCTCCTTCGGTACCAACGACCTGACCCAGATGACCTTCGGCT
>DXVY01000259.1 GCA_019417145.1 Clostridiales bacterium | reverse complement strand
ACCTTGTCCAGGACATTGGGATTGGCGCGGCCCGCCCGGATGGAGGCGTATTCCCCCAGGAGAGCGTTCACCGTTTTGCTCATCTTGTCTTCCGCCGTTTTAAACACCTGTTCCATTCGTCCTACCTCCGTTCGTGTTATCGGGTCTCAGTGGACAAGGGTACCGATTTTTTCTCCGCAGATCGCGCGGACGATATTCTCCGGATCGTTCAGATTGAACACCAGAATCGGGATCTGATTATCCTTGCACAGGGTGGCGGCGGTGGAATCCATCACCTTGAGGTCCCGGTTGAGGACATCCATGAAATCCAGCGAATCGAACCGCACCGCATCGGGATTGATTTTGGGATCGCTGTCGTACACCCCATCCACCATGCTGGCCTTGAGGATAACGTCCGCCTCGATCTCCGCCGCCCGGAGAGCCGCGGCCGTGTCGGTGGAGAAGAAGGGGTTTCCGGTCCCGCAGCCAAAGATGACCACCCTCCCCTTTTCCATATGCCGCACCGCCCGGTTGCGGATATAGGGCTCGGCGATCTCCTGCATGGCGATGCCGGTCTGCACCCGAACGGGCACGCCCAGCTGCTCCAGCCCGTCGCCAAGGGCCAAAGCGTTGATGACCGTGGCCAGCATACCCATATGGTCGGCCCTGGTCCGGTCCATTTTCCCGCCGGAGCGGCCGCGCCAAAAGTTGCCGCCGCCTACTACGATACCGATTTCCACGCCCATGTCGGCGCATTTTTTCACGCTCTCACAGATGCGGAGCACCGTATCGAAATGCAGGCCGAATTTCTGCTCCCCAGCCAGCGCCTCGCCGCTTATTTTGAGTAAAATTCTCTTGTAGACAGGCTGCATGGAACTGCACCTCCAAAATACATTCGACCGCCAACACGAAAACAGCCCATAGCCAGAACGGGGCGGCCGCGAACAAAGGCCAACGCGCGCAGGGCGCAAACGCCGCCTGTCCGCCAAAGCCATCCTTGCGGGCAAGGGCTGGGGAAGGATATAACGGTCAGGATTTATGTACTATTTTACATGATACAGCCTATAAAGTCAATTGAAAAGCGGACGAATCTGCCAATTTCCGGCAGAAGGGCGGCTGCGGGCCCCGCAATTGAAATGCGCCGCCTTCTCCCCCCGCGCCCGGACAGAGAACCCGCAAAACGCGGACGCGCCCATTCTGCGCGTCCGCGTTGCCTTATCCCACAATAATCTGTCCCTCCGGCAACACCAACTTGCGGGGATTATAGGCCTGCCGCAGGGTAATGGCCAGGATAAAGGAGAAGGGGCCTACCCGTCCTATAAACATGGTAAGGATGAGGGCGATCTTGGAAAAGACGCCCAAGGTAGGGGTAATGCCCGCCGATATACCCACCGTGCCGAATGCCGAAAACGCTTCAAAAATACCGTCGATGGTGGAAACATCGTTTTCCACCAAAAGGACCCCTGTGGTCAGTATGCAGACACAGATGCTCAATACGGCGATGGAAAGGGAGTGATAAACCACCGTATGATCCACCCGGCGGCGCATGATGGTGGTCTGGGTTTTATTGCGCAGGGTGGCCACCACCGTCATGGCCAGCACCATAAAGGTAGTCACCTTGATGCCGCCGCCCGTGGAGCCCGGAGCGGCGCCGATAAACATCAGCCCGCACATAAAAAGCTTGGTGGGATCATGCATGCCGGCCACATCCACCGAGTTAAAGCCGGCGGTGCGCGGCGTGATAGACTGGAAGAAGGACGCCATAATCTTCTGCCCCAACGGCATGCTGCCCAAAGTGGCGGGGTTGTTGTACTCAACGATAAAGAAAACAATGGCGCCTCCCAGTATCAGCGCGCCGGTGACCAGCAGGACCGTACGGGTGTGCAGCATCAAATGCCGCTGCTTGCGGTAGTTGAGAATGTCCTGGAATACGATAAAGCCAAGGCCGCCGATAACGATGAGCAGCATGACCGTCACATTGACCACCACGTCGTCGTTAAAGGTGGTCAGGGAGGTGAAGGGCCCCTCCCGCCCGAAAATATCGATGCCCGCGTTGCAGTAGGCCGAAACGGCGGTAAATATAGACACCCAGATCCCAGCCCAGCCGTACCGGGGAATAAAGCGGGTGGCCAGCAGCAGGGCGCCCGCCAGCTCCACCACCAGGGTAGAGGCCACAACCAGCTTGACCAGGCTGTGCAGATTGCGTATGGAATTGGTGTTAACCGATTCCTGGGTCAGCACCAGATCGCTCAGTCCGATCTTTTGCCGCAGCAGAAGGGTAAAAAAGGTGGTCAGGGTGACCAGGCCGATGCCGCCGACCTGGATAAGGGCGAGAATAACGCCCTGCCCAAACAGACTCCAATGGGTAAAGGTATCGTAGACCACCAAACCGGTAACACAGGTGGAGGTGGTGGCCGTAAACAATGCGTTGAGAAAGGGGGTAAAGGTCCCGTCTTTAGAGGAGATGGGAAGCATGAGCAAAATCGCCCCCACCAGGATAACCAACGCAAAGCTGCCTGCAATCACCCGGGCCGGCTGACTTGGCCGGGCCCTTTTTTCGGGTTTGCTCTGTGGATTTTTCTTATGCATTCCTACCGTCTGCATTTTTGCACCTATTTTCTTGTTTTTATTTCCGTTTCCGCTCCCGGAACGGATGCTCTACACTAACAATCAAAAGTCCGCCGGTCATGTATAGCCAAACAGCCCGCGCACCGAGGCCTCCCCGGCCTGTATGGGCCGCGTTTCTCCCCCGCGGTCGGGAAAAGCAACCAGCAACGAACCGTCGTCAGCCAACCCCACCGCCCGGCCGCAGGCCGTC
>DXVY01000258.1 GCA_019417145.1 Clostridiales bacterium | reverse complement strand
CGCTGATCTCGGTGATCTTCTTGGCCTTGACCAGCTCGACCACCTTTTCGATGATGGCTTCCACCGTAGCGGTGGGGGGAATCTCGGTTATATCGATACAGTTGGCCGACTTATCATAAGTATACACACTGCGCACCTTCACGCTGCCCCGGCCGGTCTCATAGATTTTGGAAAGCTCAGCTCGGTTGTAGAGCAGCTGGCCGCCGATGGGAAAATCGGGCGCCAGCAGGGTGTCCGCCGGGTCGGCGTTTTCATCCCGCAAAAAGGCGATGGCTGTGCGGCAGACCTCCTCCAGATTAAAGGGACAAATAGAGCTGGCCATACCCACGGCGATGCCGATATTGGCGTTGACCAGGACGGTGGGAAAGGTCACGGGAAACAGGGTGGGCTCCTTCATGGTGGCGTCGTAGTTGTCCACAAAGTCCACCGTATCCTTATCCAGGTCCCGCACCAGCTCCCCGGCGATGGGGGCCAGCTTTGCCTCGGTATACCGGGAGGCGGCGCACTGCATATCCCTGGAATAGGCCTTACCAAAATTACCCTTGGACTCCACATAGGGGTGCAGCAGGACGCCGTAGCCCTCCGAAAGCCGGACCATGGTATCGTAAATCGGGCCGTCTCCATGGGGGTTGAGCTGCATGGTGCGGCCCACAATATTGGCCGACTTAACCTTTCCGCCGTTCAGCAGTCCCATCTGGTACATGGTATAAAGCAGCTTGCGGTGGGAGGGCTTGAAGCCGTCTATCTCCGGAATGGCACGGGACAATATAACGCTCATGGCATAGGGCATATAATTGCTTTCCAGCGTCTCGGTGATGGGCTGCTCCACCACCAGGCCCGCGCCGGCGATATAGGCGTTTTGTTCCTCCGGCGAGGCCGCGGCCGCCCTTTGGGACGCTTTTTTTCTTGGAGCCATCTATCTTCTTCTCTCCTTCAAAGGGCGAAGCCTTCCGCCCTTTCATTCTATATCAGGTCTGACAGGACGAGGTCCTCGGTCAGCTTACATCCACCTCATCCAGGTACAGATAGCCGTTTTCCGCGATAAATTCCTTGCGGCCCTGGAGATTGTCGCCCAAAAGCAGATCAAAGACCTCCGAGGTGCGTTCGGCGTCCTCCCGCATAATCTTGATCAACCGGCGGGTGGCGGGGTTCATGGTGGTGAGATTCATCATATCGGGCTGGTTTTCCCCCAGGCCCTTGGAGCGCTGGAGGGTATACTTCTGATTCCCGATCTCGGCCATGATCTCGTTCTTTTCCTTGTCGTCATAGGCGAAATAGGTCTTATCCTTGGTGGTGATCTCATAGAGGGGAGTCTCGGCGATAAACACCTTGCCCTCGTCGATCAGGGTGGGCATGAGGCGATAGAGCATGGTCAATATCAGGGTGCGGATTTGGAAGCCGTCCACGTCCGCATCGGTACAGATGATCACCTTGCTCCAGCGCAGGTTATGCAGATCAAAGTTGGAAAGGTCCTTGTTGGCCTTGGACCTGACCTCCACCCCGCATCCCAGAACCTTGATCAGGTCGGTTATAATCTCATTTTTAAATATTTTCCCATATTCCGCCTTGAGGCAGTTGAGGATCTTGCCCCGCACAGGGATGATGGCCTGAAAATCCGGATCCCTTGCCTGTTTGCAGGAACCCAGGGCCGAATCACCCTCCACGATGAATATCTCCCGACGGCTCACGTCCCGGCTGCGGCAGTCCACAAACTTTTGGACCCGATCGGCCAGATTGTTGCCGCTCTGCATGGTCTTTTTCAGGTTCAGCCGCTCCCGCTCGCTGCGCTCCCGGCTGCGCTTGTTGATCAGAATCTGCTCGGCGATTTTTTCGGCCTCGATGGGATTTTCTATAAAATAGATTTCCAGCTGATGGCGAAGAAAATCGGTCATGGCTTCCTGGATAAATTTATTGGTAATGGCCTTCTTTGTCTGGTTCTCATAGGAGGTCTGGGTGGAAAAAGAGGAAATGACCAGCACCAGGCACTCCTCGATATCGGAAAAAGAAACCTTGCTCTCGTTCTTCTGGTACTTTCCGTTTTGCTTGAGATAGGCGTCCACCTGGGCGACAAGGGCCGAGCGGACGGCCTTCTCCGGCGCGCCGCCATACTCCAGCCAACTGGAATTGTGATAGTATTCCTTCAGCTGGAATCTGTTGGAAAAGCAGAGCGCCGCGCTCATTTTGACCTTATACTCCGGCTTGTCGGCACGATCCCGGCCCCGCCGCTCCGACTGCCAGAACTGCACCGGCGTCAGCGCCTCCGCGCCCGCCAGCTCCTTCACATAGTCGGCGATGCCGTGCTCGTAACAGAATTCATAGGTCTCAAATCTGCCGCCAACCTGGTTGCGCAGGATAAAGAGCAGGCCGTCGTTGACCACTGCCTGCCTTTTCAGCACATCCATATAATATTCCAAAGGCACGTCGATGTCGGTGAATACCGTGAGGTCGGGCTTCCAACGGGTCCGGGTGCCGGTATCCTTCCCGGCGTAGGGCTCCTTTTTCAGCCCCCCCACATTTTCCCCCTTCTCGAAATGCAGGGTGTATTTATAGCCGTCTCTCTTGATTTCGGCATCCATATATTCCGACGCATACTGGGTGGAACAGAGGCCCAGGCCATTGAGCCCCAGGGAAAACTCGTAATTCTCCCCCTCATTGGTATTGTACTTGCCGCCGGCGTACATCTCACAGTAGAGCAGCTCCCAATTGAAGCGGCCCTCCTTCTGGTTATAATCCACCGGCGTGCCCCGGCCAAAATCCTGCACCTCAACGGAGTGGTCCTCATACCGGGTGACGATGATTCTGTTG
>DXVY01000257.1 GCA_019417145.1 Clostridiales bacterium | reverse complement strand
GCTGCAGACCGCCCAGGCACTTTTTATTGCAGCGCACACAGCGGTGGATAGCCTGCACCTGCCCGGCAGCAGCCTTGCTGGGCCAAGCAGGGTCGGCCAGCAGTTGGCGGCTCATGGCGGCGCAGGTGATGCGGCCGCTGGCCAGCTGGGCTTCCACAAAATCAGGGTTGGTCAGGCCGCCCACGCCGGTGATAGGTTTGTCGGTATATTGGCGCACCTCATCGCAGAACTTCAGGAAGCAACCCTCCCCCCTAAAATAGGGATGATTGGCGGGCGGGATAGTATCCTCCAAGCTGGAATGGTTGGCCAGGGTAACGTGGAAGCTGGTCACACCGGCCTCGATCAGGTCGGGCATATGGCCGGCCATACACAAATCCTTGGCGTTTAAGATATAAGAGCCCCGCGGCCCATCCTCGATGGGAAAATACTGCCCCGGCCGCTTTTCCTCCACCAGAGCATATTTCCACCGGCAGGGCTGGGCGCAGTCCCCCCTGGCCGCGTCCCGACCGGTCATATAAGCGGAAAGCAGGCACCGGCCCGATTCCGATATGCACACCGCCCCGTGGACAAAGGCCTCCAGCTCCAGCTCCGCGGGAGTATGTCGCCGGATCTCGGCGATTTCAGGAAGGGTCAGCTCCCGGGCCAGCACCACCCGGCCGGCTCCCAGTCGATACAGGGCGTTGGCCGCGGCATAGTTGACCACGCCGGCCTGCACCGAAGCGTGCACGGGCGTGCGGGGCGCGTGCCGCCGGACCAGCTCCAACACCCCCAGGTCCCCCACGATAAAGGCGTCGGCCCCCGCGGCTGCGCACGCCTCGATAAAACCGGGCAGACGGGGCAGCTCGTCGCACCGCGGACTGGTATTGCAGGTCACGTGCACCCGCACACCCCGGCTATGGGCATAGGATATGCCGGCGGCCAGCTCCTCCTCGTCAAAATTCTTGGAGGCGGTCCGCATGCCGAACTCCCGGCCGGCCAGATAGACGGCGTCGGCCCCGTAATCCACGGCGGCGCGCAGGGACGCCGGATCTCCCGCCGGGCAGAGCAGCTCTAAATTTTTCTCCATATCCTGACCCCTCCGTAAAAACCGGCGCGGGAAAGCAGGCCTCTCCGCCCCTTCCGCGCCGGTTCTCCTATCTTTCGAGCGTCAGCCGATCCATTTCCCCTGGTTCTTCAGCCGCTGGATCGTGCTGTTGTGATCGGCCAGGCTGCTGTTATAATAAAACTTCATATCGCTGTCGGTTACAAAATAGGTCGCCGTAAACCCTTCGGTGGGGTTCAGCGCCGCCTTGATGGCGTTCAGACTGGGCGCGCATAGGGGTCCCGGCGGCAGGCCCTCGGTCTTGTTGGTATCGTACCGCCCGTCTCCATACGGATACTCCGCCGTGGGCGAAGATCCCAGCAGCCGGGGCTCGTCCCACTGCAACCGATTATAAAATACCGCCGCCACGTTGGGCATTTCCTCCGGGCTGCTGCTGGCCTCCATCTCCACGATGGACGCCATGGTCAGAATATTATGCATATTGCTGCCCATATCCTTGGCCTGTTCCCGCATGGAGGGTGTGAACATCTCATCCATCCGGTTCAGCATCTGCTGGATGGCGCGGGTCGCCCCCGCCACCGAGTCCTCCTTGATAAACTTGTAGGTATCCGGGAAGAGATAGCCCTCCAGCCGATAGTGCACCTTTTCCACCGGAATATCGCTCACAAAGCTCTCCTTGTAGGTCCCTGTCTGCATGGCCGTCCTGAAATTGTCCTTGGAGCAGACCCCCGCCTCCTCCAACAGGGTCATGATCTCGTCCATGCTGGCCATTTCCGGAATGCGCACCTCGGCCATTTCGGCCTGGGCCCCCTCGGTTTGCAGCTGCTCCATGATGCCGCTATAGCCAATTTCGGTATTGAATTCATATACGCCGTACTTATACGTGCCGTCGTTCTTCTTCAGCTTGGAATACAGCCGGAACAGGGTGGGGAATTTAATGGCCCCGGCCTCCTTGAGGGTTTCGGCGATTTCCTTGGTGGACGCGCCCTTTTCGATCTCCACCTGGACGATATCGCTTTTCCCGATGCCCAAAAGGTCCGCCCCGGCCATAATGGCCCCCGTTGCCAGGCCGCCGGCGATGAGCAGGATGACCAGCACCCAGATAATCGAGCCCAGGCATCCCTTCTTGCCCTTTCGCCTTCCCTTCTTTTTCCCCCCGCGCCCTTGGCCGGCAGAGCGGTGGATCGGCTGCTCGGGCTCTTCCTCCAGCTTAAAGCCCTTGCCGATGACAAAATCGTCGTCCGGATCGGCCGCGCCGGCGGCCGGACCGTAGGCCGATGCATCGTAGGCGTCATATCCGGCCGCATCCCCGCCGCCGGCAAATCCGTCGTCGGCAAAGGCTCCGTAGGATTCGGCCGTCTCGTCCGCCTGAAGCTGCCTGGCGGCCTCGTCCGCGGCCCAGGTATCATCCGCCGGAGCATACACATCCGGGTCCGGTCCGGTAGAGCCGGGCTCCTCCCCGGCAGGGTAGCGTTTCCAATCCTCCATTATGTAGCGCCTCCTTGATATTCCGCCGCCGGACGCCTTGTCCTTGCACCAACCGGACGGCCTTTACATAGTATATATTGAAATCCATTAGGGAGAGGTGAAACTGACAATGTGTGGCTGTGGTAACAACGCTGGCCTGTTCAGCGGCAACGGCATTACCTGGGTCCTGCTGATCCTCATCGTTCTGCTGGGCTGCGGATGCAACAACTAGATGTAGAAGCGCCGAGCCGCGCTGCGGCGAAAAAATGACCGTCTCGCAGGAAACGTTGGTAGCAGCCCT
>DXVY01000256.1 GCA_019417145.1 Clostridiales bacterium | reverse complement strand
GTATAATGGTTGCGTAAACAGCCCGGCGGGCGACGGGGGACCGGCCGGGGGGCTGAATGGGCCCTTTGGCCTGCGGCCCGGTCCGGCGGCGGGGAAATCCGCCCGCCGCCCGGGGGCGGCTGCCCGGCGACTGGGTCCGGCGCATGTACGCCGGGCGGGGCCTGTCCTCGACCCGCAGGGGTATGGCCCCAGCGGCCGCGGTGGGACGGCCCTTGTGGGGGACTATGCTTTTGATATAAGCCGCTGCGGCGGCCCTGAACAGGGGAGGTTTTATTATGAAAAAACATCGGATTTTTGGCAGACTACTGGCCTTTTTGGTCTGCGCCGCCCTGGCGGCGGCCTGCCTGGTCCCCGTGCCCTGGGCGCAGGCCGCCGGGACGGCCAGGGCGGTTATCGAGCTGCCCTCCGGCGCCATCGACTACACTAGCTGCCGGACCCACCTGAACCTGTACGCCTGTGAGGCGGCGGACGGCGTCTATGTGCTGCGGGACAATACGCTCCGGCTGGTTTCCCTTTCCACCGGCCAGACCGAGACGGTCCACACCTTTCCCCAGGCGACCTACCTGGACGGCGGGCGGTACTTCGGCTCCCAGGATACCCTCTCCTCCTATGTGGCCGGGGACGTGCTCTACTATATGTATAATGCCTACAGCAACGCCTTTTCCGAAGACGAGGAGGTGCGGGTGGTCAAATACGACCTGGCGGCCGGGACGGTCATGGGCGAGCTGTGCTTTCCCGGGCATATCGGCTCGGCCGTGGGGGTGGACGGCCGGGGCAACATCTATATCGGCGTCAATGATTACTTCTCCGAGGAGGCAGCGGGGGCGGACGACCAGAGCCGGTACGGCGTTTGCGTATACGACCCCGCCGGCCAGCTCCTGGCCTCCTCCTTCTCGTCCCAACGGGAGGACCAGGTGTACGCCTTCAACGGCTTCGGCGCGGACGGGACCTTTTATTACACCGGTTATGCCGACTACTACACCTGGGGTTATCATCACGATATGATGACCCTTTATGAGGGCGGCCTGCTGGACGGTCAGCTCGCCCTGCGGGAGCGCCTGATCCAGTACCTCTGCCAGACCTGGTATTATGAGTTCCAAAACGGCGCCGCCCTGCTGGACGACCATTATCTGGCCCTCAAGGGCGGCACGGTCTTTGATACCCGCACCTTTTCGGACGACGGCACGGCCGACGGGATCGTGGTTTCCCGGGACTACGACGAGGAGCTGCCCACCGATCAATATGATACCTCCGCCTGGGGCCCCCGCATGCTGGCCACCGGACGGGATACCCTGCTGGCCTACACCAGCGGCCGGCGGGTGGTGGAATACGACTGGCAGACCGGCGAGCGGCTGAACCTTTACACCACCGCCCACTTTGTTTTCAGCCTCCTTCCCATGGGCGACCGGGTGGCGGCGGTGGAGACCGAGGGGGGCCGGTATTATGTCGAGGTGTTTGCCCTGGAGGACCTTTTGCCGGTCACCGCGCAGGTGATCCACCTGAACGACATCGACGCCTACCGAAACCATACGGCGGCCGCCGTGCGCAGTCGCTGGCAGGAGGCCAAAATCGATCCCAATACCCCGGTCTTTGAGACCCAGCCCTCCCTCCAGGCCCCCTACGGGGAGGGGGTATATACCCAGGAGATGACCCAAAGCCTTTTGGATTACTCCAACTACCTGCGCTGGCTGGGCGGTCTGACCCCCCTGGCCCAGGCGGGGGAGGAGACCGTCCGCAACGCCGGCCGGGGGGCGGTGGTTCTGGCAGCGTCCAACCAATTTGACCACGAGCCCGAAAAGACCGAAGCGATCAGCGATATGGACGACGCCTTTTTCGAGGACGGCTACGCCGGCACCTCCTCCAGCAATATCTCCTGGGGACATAACGCCGACAACGCCGCCACCTATATGGATAACATCCGGGGCTTTCTGGACGATACCAGCAACGTTTCGGCCTTTACGCTGGGGCACCGCTTTACCTTCCTGCAAAGGGCGGGGTATGAGATCGCCTACGGCACGGCGGGCAACATCATGTGCCAAACGGTTAACGCACTGGACAACCAGTTCAATACCACCGGCACGGTGACCGGCGTGGATAACAACGATTACGCCTACGCCTGGCCGGGCGCAGGGGCCTTCCCGGCGGAGGAGATCTCCCCTCAGGCCCTGTGGTCCATCAATCTCAACCAGGACAAGGTGAACCTTTCCAACCAGCCGCTGACCGTGCACATCACCGACCTCGCCACCGGCCAGGTCATCGACCGGACCGATACCCTGGGCACCAGCCGGTATCTGGGCAGCGGTATGGGGTGGTTCTACGGCATGTGCATTTATTTCCAGGGTCCGGATACCGATTCCCTGTTGGGGAAGAGCTACCTTGTGACCCTCGAAAACCTGGCCGACGCCTCCGGTCTGCCCATGACCCTGACCTACACGGTCAGCTTCATTTCGGCCGAGGAAGAGGGGGCGGCTGTGGATAAAACCGCCCTGCGGGAACGGATTGCCCGGGGCGAGGAGGAGCTGGCCCAGGCCGTGGTAGGCGAAGAGCCGGGACAGTATCCCCCGTTGGCGGCGCAGGCGCTGCGGGCCGCCCTGGACGCGGCCGCCCAAGTGGCCGACGACGACCAGGCGGACCAGTTGCAGACGGCCGAGGCTATCGCCGCCCTGGAAGAGGCCCTGGAAAGCTTCCGGCAGTCCCGGATTACCGACCGCTCCGGGCTGGAAGAGGCCATAGCCCAGGCCGACGCGCTGCTGGAGGAGGCCTATACGCCCATCAGCTGGCAGCGGCTGCAATCGGCGGTGGAGGCCGGCCG
>DXVY01000255.1 GCA_019417145.1 Clostridiales bacterium | reverse complement strand
TTCCCGGGCGGCGGTCATGGAGCCGCAGGCCATCAGACCATCGAAAGCGATGACCTCGGCACGGATAAAGCCCCGTTCGAAATCCGAGTGAATCTTGCCGGCGGCCTGGGGCGCCTTGGTGCCCTTTACAATGGTCCAGGCCCGGACCTCCGGCTGGCCGGCGGTCAGATAGGAAATCAGGCCCAGAAGGGAATAGCAGGTCTGGATCAGCCGATCCAATCCCGATTGATCCAGCCCCAACTCGGAGAGAAAAACAGCCTTTTCCTCCGGCTCCATGCCGGCGATCTCGGCCTCCAGCTCGGCGCAGATAGGAAGGGTCTCGGCTCCCTCGGCCGCCGCAATTTTTTTAACGGCCTGGTAGCGGGGATTGGCATCCAATCCGGAGGAAAAATCATTTTCGCTCATATTACAGGCATAAATAACCGGCTTGGAGGACAAAAGGGAAATGGAGGCCAGCACTTGATCCTCGGCCTCGTCCCGTTGGATGGAGCGGGCGGGCTGTCCCTGTTCCAGATGGGCGTACAGCCTTTTTAAAAAATCCACCTCGCCCTGGAGGGATTTATCCCCCTTTAAGGCCTTGGAGGATTTGTCCAGCCGACGCTGCACCGCGTCCATATCGGCAAAGATCAGCTCCAGATTGATGGTCTCGATATCCCGGGCGGGGTCGATGGAGCCCTCCACATGCACGATATCGTCGTTTTCAAAACAGCGGACCACGTGTACCACGGCGTCCACCTCCCGGATATGGGACAGGAATTTATTGCCCAGTCCCTCTCCTTTGGAGGCGCCCTTGACCAGGCCGGCGATATCCACAAATTCAATGACGGCGGGCGTAACCTTGACGGGGTTATAAAGCGCCGCCAGGGCGTCCAGCCGCTTGTCCGGCACGGCCACCATGCCCACATTGGGCTCGATGGTGCAGAAGGGGTAGTTGGCCGCCCCCGCGCCGGCGTTGGTAATGGCGTTGAACAGGGTGGACTTGCCCACATTGGGCAGACCTACGATTCCGAGTTTCATGGCTGTACATCCTCTCGTTTCCGATGGCATCCGCCCGGAATAAAACCGGACGGCAAAAGGAAAAATCTCTATGGGCCCACATATCTGCGGACCTCACAAAAAATTATTATATAGGTTTTCCCCTCTCTTTACAAGTCCTGGCCGGACGAATTTCTCCCGAACCTATGCGCGACCGGGAGAGATTGTAGAAAACCTGCAAAAAGGCCTTTTATATTTGTGAGAAATCATGTATAATAATATTTGATTATGCGCGGTTTCTTGGAACCGCGAAAGAAGCGCAGCGCAAGGCGGACCGCCGGCGCTGTGAAAACGGGAGGTCCCTTATATGAAAACGCCCTTTTCCGTACCGCTTTCCCGGATCATGGAGGAATTCGCCCTGGAATCCGTTGTCATGCCCAAGGAGCCTGACGGCATATATATAGCCAGCGCGGAAGTGAACCGGCCGGGACTCCAGCTCAACGGGTATTTCGATTATTTCGACAACGATCGGATCCAGATCATTGGAAAAAGCGAAAACAGCTTTTTGTATGAATTTGAGGAGGAGGAATATCTCCGCCGGATCAACGCCTTTATGAAAACCAAGCCGCCGGCGGTCATCATCACCCGCAGCCTGCCGGTTTCCGACGCGCTGTTGGAGGCGGCCAAGCGGGAGGAGGTCCCCCTGCTGCGCACGGAGGACGCCACCTCTTCCTTCCTGTCGGCCCTTATATCCTTTCTGAACGTGCAGCTGGCGCCCCGGGTCACCCGCCGCGGCGTACTCATAGAGGTGTATGGCGAGGGAATCCTGCTGCTGGGCGAAAGCGGCGTGGGCAAGAGCGAAACGGCCATTGAGCTGGTCAAGCGCGGCCATCGCCTTATCGCGGACGACGCGGTGGAGATCCGCCGGGTCTCCTCCAAATCCCTTGTGGGCTCGGCGCCGGAAAATATCCGGCATTTTATCGAGCTCAGGGGCATTGGCATTATCAATGCCCGCCGTATCTTCGGTATGGGCGCCGTCAAGCTCAGTGAAAAAATCGATATGGTCATCAACCTGGAACAGTGGGACGCCGCAAAGGTCTATGACCGTATGGGGCTGGAGAGCGAGACGACCAGTATATTAGGGCTGGATGTGCCCTCGGTGACCATCCCGGTCAAGCCCGGACGGAACCTGGCCGTTATCATTGAGGTGGCGGCCATGAATAACCGGCAGAAGAAGATGGGCTACAATGCGGCGCAGGAACTGCTGGAGAAGCTGGGGATGCAGGATCAATTGGCGCCGCAGAAAGCGGTCAACGAATGGGATATTTACGATTGACCCAGACGGTTTGTCTAGAACTCCCGGCATATAGCCGCGGATGATATAAAATGGAGGATGAAAAGTATGTATTATTTGGGCATTGATTTGGGTGGAACCAATATAGCGACAGCGGTGGTGAACGAGCAGTATGAGATCCTGGGCAGGGGCAAGCTGAAAACCCGCTGTCCCCGTCCGGCGGCGGAGATTGCCGACGATATCGCGGCCGCCTGCAAAATGGCGTTGGAGGAAGCCGGGCTGACCATGGCCGATATAGAGGGCGTGGGCGCCGGTATTCCCGGCACGGTCAACAAAGCATCCGGCATCATTGAGTATTCCAACAATCTGGGATTTGACCAGGTTCCCATGCAGCAGATGCTGCGGGAGCGGCTGGGCTGCGACGTGTATCTGGAAAACGACGCCAACGCCGCCGCCTATGGCGAGCTGCTGGCCGGCGCGGGCAAGGACTGCGACAACTTTGTGGCCATCACCCTGGGCACCGGCGTGGGCAGCGGCATCATCGTGGACGGCAAGATCGTCTCCG
>DXVY01000254.1 GCA_019417145.1 Clostridiales bacterium | reverse complement strand
CAATATATCAATCTGCCCATGACCTTCCAAATGGCCAATGGCGACGGTTACGTCTCCATTATGGAGGGCGGCGCCTCCACCTCCTTCCCCCAAATCAACATGGAACCGGAAGGAAACTATACATATAAGGCCAATACCTCCTGGTCGAATACCAAGAGCTATACGGCCACCGGCGATATTATCACCGGCTGGCGCATTATCAACGGCGCGGACGACCTAAACGGTCTGGTCAACAACTATAACATCTATAAGGTCAATCCCGACCCCGACGCCGATCTGTACGCCGACACCAGCTATATCCAACCCGGCAAGGCCACCTGGACCTGGCTGACCGACTACGGCAATCCCAGCTGCAAGGATCCCATCTACTCGCAGCAGTTTATGGAGGCCGCCTCCAAGCTGGGCTTTGAATACAGCGTTATTGACGAGGGATGGTATTCCAATGAGGCCTGGCAGGATCCCTCCCTCAGCGAGGAAACCTATGTGACGGCGCTGACCAACCTGGGCAATATCGGCAAACAAATCAACGTCAAGCCCATCCTGTGGACCTCCGTGACCGGCCACGCCCAGTCCGCTCCCCAGGTCGAGGACCTGGAGTCCGCGCAAAATTTTGTGGACCTGATGCAGAAAACCGGGATGGCCGGCGCCAAGATTGATTTCTGGGCCAGTGAGGACAATCCCCAGGACCGCAGCCTGGAACTGCAAAAGGCCTTCCTTGAAATGTGCGCCGAGGCCCAGCTGCTGGTCAACTTCCACGGCATCAATGAGCCCACCGGCTTGTCGGTGACCTATCCCAACGAGATCACCCGGGAAGCCGTCCGCGGACTGGAAAATATCGGCAATTCCTCCAACCGCAATTATGCCACCCAGGCCAAATTCCTCACCCGCCAGCTCTTCACCCGATTCCTGGCCGGGCATGCCGACTGGACCCCCGCTACCGATACGGCCATGCAGATCGCTTCTCTTATCTGCATTGACTCGCCCTTAAACGTCATCGCCACCCATCCCAACGATATTTTGTCCAACGAGGCCGTGGAGATGATCAAGAGCATTCCCACCGTCTGGGATCAAACCCTGGTGCTGCCGGTCAGCGAGATCGACAAGCTGGCGGTCTACGCCAAGGAGTCCAAGGGCACCTGGTTTGTGGGCGGCATCTACCACAATGAAGACACCACCGCCACGGAGTCTGTCCGCTTTGACTTTGATTTTCTGGACGAGGGAACCTACCAGATGGAGATGTGGATCGACACCCAGGTAGAGGGCGTCCAGACAAAGCAAAAGGTTGTTAAGACCGTGACCAATGCGGATTCCTTCCGTGAAAACATACCCGCCAACGGCGGCTTTGCCATTCGCCTGAGCAAGTTGTCCATGAGCCAGTACGGCGGCGAGATCCTGGATTCTTCTCCCCTGACCCTGACCGCCGTCGATCCAAACGCCGTCATCAAGTACACCACCGACGGCAGCGATCCCATGACCAGCCAGACCGCCGTCACCTACCAGGATCCCATCGTATTGGAGGATTCCTGCAAAGTCCGGGCGGCTATCGTCTCGGGCGACGGCGCGAGCACCCAGGTATCCCATCAGTTCAATACAAGTAGGATAGAGCTTACCGCCCATTCCGATTACGGATTGGAGAAAACGCTGGTAACCCTAGACAGCAACAAGGACGTCGATATCTACTACACCACCGACGGCACCGAGCCCACCCAGTCCTCTGATCAGTATACCGACACCCTCACCTTCACGGAAGACTGTACCCTGAAGGCGCTGGCCGTTTCCAAAAAGGACGGCGCTACGGCCACTGTGGAGCACAAGGTCGGCATCATGTTCCAGGATACCATTGAGCCCAATCTCTATCTGTCCGATTACAGCTATGACAGCGCCCATACGGCATGGGATGCCATCGGCGTGGATACGAGCTGCAAAAACACCCCCATTTCCATCGGCGGGCAGACCTTTAGTCGCGGCGTGGGCGTCAACGCCAATGGATACTTTGTTTACACCGTGCCCGAAAACGCCGAATACATTGTGGGCACAGTGGGAATCGACGATGTGGCCAAGGAGAATACCAATGACGGTCATAAGGCCTCCGGTAACCTGGTGATCTCCTTTGATGAGCAGGAGGCCTGGTCCTCCGTGGTCTTTACTCCCGACCAGTGGATCACCTTTAAGGTGGCCGTGCCCGAGGGGGCCAAGCAGGTGCGGATCGATCTGCTGGACGGCGGCGACGGCATTACCTGCGACAATATCTCTATCGGCAACGCCGGCTGGTTGGGCACGAATTTGGTTCCGCCCGCGGTTGAGAAGCCCGCCGAACCCGACATATTTGTCACCAGCGATATGGTCATCGAATCCAAGAGCGGCTGGGGCGAGACCGATTATATCGGCATAGACGCATGGCCCAAAGATAACGTTTCCATCACGGTGGGCAATACGGTCTATGCGCACGGCCTGTGCTGCCACGAGGGCCTGGACGGCGCGGCCTATTTCAAGCTGAAGGTACCCGCCGACGCCAAAAAGATTATGGGATTCGGCGGCGTGGACACGGCTGCCTGCGCTGCGTTCAGCGATGCGGATGGCTACAGAACCGAGGCAAAGGCCAATTTTAAATTCATTTTCCGGGACAGCGCCGGCAACGAATTGGGTTCTGAAACCACCGACAGCGCCTCTTTCGGCGAGACCCTTGCCAGTTCCTACGATATCCCCGCCGGAACGGACACGTTGGAGATTCAGTTCCTGCCGGGAGACCGGACCAGCATAAACTTTGGATATGCTTCCATCGGCAATTTCGGATTTATGAAATAGCTGCAAAACATACGGCCGGCCGCATACCGCGGCCGGCCGTTATTGCGCCTTTCCAGTG
>DXVY01000253.1 GCA_019417145.1 Clostridiales bacterium | reverse complement strand
CAGACCATGAGCCGGCGGCAGGCCGAGGGCAGATCCCCGGCCGTCAGCAGCCGGGCCAGGTAGTGCAGCGCGGCGTCGGGGTCGGAGCCCCGCATGGACTTTTGATAGGCCGACACAATGTCGTAGTGATCGTCCCCCTCCTTGTCGTACCGCATGGCCGTGGACGAGCCGGCCAGCTCCTTGGCCCGTTCCAGCCGGACCAGCAGCGCGTCCTCTTCCCGGTCGGCCGTGAGTACGCAGAGTTCCAGCGCGTTGATGGCCTTGCGCACGTCCCCGCCGGCCGCCTGGGCGATCCACCGGGCTACGCCCTCCTCCAGCCGGATATCCAGCCCCTTCTCCTCTTGAAGGAACGCAACCCCCCGTTCTATGGCCGGCTCAATATCTTCGGCCGTCACCTGCTTGAATTCAAAGACGGTGGAACGGCTCAGGATAGCGTTGTAAATATAAAAGTAAGGGTTTTCGGTGGTGGAGGCGATCAGGGTGATGTCTCCCTTTTCGATGTACTCCAACAGGGTCTGCTGCTGCTTTTTGTTGAAATATTGAATCTCGTCCAGATATAAAAGGATGCCGTCCCTTGCGGCAAAGCTCCCCAGCTCGGCGATCATGTCCTTGATATCCGAGATGGAGGCGGTGGTGGCGTTGAGCCGGTGTAGCCGTTTGCCGCAGCCCTTGGCGATGATCTCCGCCACCGTTGTCTTGCCCACGCCGGAGGGGCCGTAAAAGATCAGGTTGGGTATCTCTCCCGATTCAATGATGCGCCGCAGGGCCTTGTTCTCCCCCAGCAAATGCTTTTGCCCCACAACGTGGGCGAGGCTCTGCGGCCGAAGCCGGTCAGCCAATGGTGCCGCCATGCGTCATCCTCCTTTCTTAAAGCTTTTTAAGCTTCACCCAGAAACAGCTCCAGCGTCCGCCGCAGGGATTCGTCCCAGAAACCCCACTCGTGTCCGCCCGGCCAGGTTTCATATGTATGGGCAATCCCCAACTGCTCCAGCTTGGCGTGCAGTCTTTGGTTGTCCGAAATAAGCCAGTCCTCCTGCCCGCAGCTCATGTATATTTTAGGTCGCTGGTTTTCAGGCAGCCGGTCGCATTGTTCCGCAAGATAGAACAAATCATCCTTTGGATCTACCCCCTCGCCAAAAATGCCGGTGAATTCCTGCCGGGGCAGGACCGAATCCTCCCGCCGGCTGGTATCGGTCACCGAGGAAAACCCGGCGCAGCCGCCGAACCGGTCGGGATAGCGCAGCCCGCATTTTAAGGCGCCGTATCCGCCCATGGACAACCCGGCCACAAAGGTCTGCTCCCGGCGGCCGCCCAGCCCGAATAAGCGATGGACGATTCCCGGCAGCTCTTCCACAATGTAGGTCAGATAGGGCAGCCCGTATTTCATATCGGTGTAAAAGCCCCGCTGTACCTCGGGGATGACCAGGGCCGCCTGATACTGGTTGGCGTACCGTTCGGCCGAGGTGTAGCGGAACCAGCAGGTGTGGTCGTCGCTGAGCCCGTGCAACAGATAGATCACCGGAATGTCCTTTGCCTCCCGGTCGCATATATCCATGGGCAGGCAGACGGCCAGCCCCGTGCGCATCTGCATACATTCGGATTTCACCGAACCGTTGAAAAAAGCCATGTGCTAAGCCTCCTTATATATCCGCCGCCGGACAGGGCGGCGCATGCAGGGAACCCATTTCGCCGTATCTCCCGTAGACAGCCCTGCCTAAAAAATCCGGGATTGTGAAATCTCCGGGGCGGCGCGGCCGCCCCGGAGACCGGGTTTTTGTGTAAAGGCCCCAGAGGGCCGGGACATTTTACTGATACAGCGGATGCCGCCGGCAGATGTCGGCCACGCCGGCCCGGATCTCGTCGGCCTTCTCCTCAAAATCGGTGATGGCCAGCTTGATGTAGTGGGCGATTTTCTTCATATCCTCGGTGTCCAGCCCCCGGGAGGTGGCGGCGGGGGTGCCCAGACGGATGCCGCTGGTCACAAAGGGCTTTTCGGGGTCGTTGGGGATGGCGTTTTTGTTCACCGTGATGTTGACCTCGTCCAGCCGCCGCTCCAGCTCCTTGCCGGTGACGCCGGTGCCCCGCAGATCCAGCAGCACCAGATGGTTGTCGGTGCCGCCGGAAACCATGCCCACGCCCTCGTCCTTGAGGCCCTGGGCCAGCGCCTGGGCGTTGTCGATGATCCGCTGGGCGTATGCCTTGAATTCGGGCTTTAAAGCCTCGCCGAAGCAAACCGCCTTGGCCGCGATGATGTGCATGAGGGGGCCGCCCTGGTTGCCAGGAAATACCGCCTTGTCAATAGCCTTGGCATATTCCTCCTTGCAGAGGATCATGCCGCCCCGGGGACCCCGCAGGGTCTTGTGGGTGGTGGTGGTCACAATATCGGCGTACTCCACCGGGTTCTGGTGCAGTCCGGCGGCCACCAGCCCGGCGATGTGGGCCATGTCCACCATAAAGACAGCCCCGACCTCCTTGGCGATGGCGGCGATCTTGTCAAATTCAATCTTGCGGGCGTAGGCCGACGCGCCGGCCACGATCATTTTAGGCTTGCAGTCCAGAGCGATTTCCCGCATCTTGTCGTAGTTGATGTAGCCGTTGTCATCCACGCCGTAGGGTACGAAGTTATAAGTAGCGCCCGAGGAGTTGACCGGCGAGCCGTGGGTGAGGTGGCCGCCGTGGGCCAGATTCATGCCCATAACCGTGTCGCCGGGCTTGAGCAGGGCGAAATAGACGGCCTGGTTGGCCTGTGCGCCCGAGTGGGGCTGTACGTTGGCGTGGTCGGCGCCGAAGAGCTTGCAGGCCCTCTCCCGTGCGATGTTCTCCACCACGTCCACGCACTGGCAGCCGCCGTAGTACCGCTTGCCGGGGTAGCCC
>DXVY01000252.1 GCA_019417145.1 Clostridiales bacterium | reverse complement strand
GAGACAGAGCTCATATAGAGCGGAAAACGCGCTGGAAATCGGCAACGGCAGCGATTGGGCCTCCAAGGGTGAAAAGAATCCCTGGCTGGAGCTGACCTGGAAAGAGCCGATTGTAGTCGGACGGATCCTGATTTCCGACCGTCCTAACACCAACGATAATATTGACACTATCGATTTTACCTTCAGCGACGGCAGCAAGCTGCATGTGGACGATATTGCCCAGGACGGCACGGTCAAGGAAATCGTGTTGGAATCCCCCAAGACCATTACGTCCGCGCGGCTGGACATCAGCAGCGAAGGCGGTAATATCGGCCTGCAGGGCGTAGAATTCTATCCGCCCGACGACGGGGGAATAAAGACCGCGGGCACCCAGCTGACCTGGGAGCCGGTGGACGGCGCCCTGTACTACGAAATCTTCCGCAGCGTCGACCCCGATTTCACCGCCGGCAGCGGCAATTACGTAGCCTCTGCCGAAACCACCGGGTATTATGATACCCAGGTAGTGGACGGCATGGAGCGCACCTACTACTACAAGGTGCGGGCGGTAGGCGTCGGCGCCAAGGGCGCGGCTTCGGATGCCGCGACGCCGAAAAAGGGCAGTCTCAGCGACACGGTTGCTCCGGAAACGCCGGTTCTGCATGCGACGCCCCGGCTGGGCACCCGGGTGGATCTGGACTGGGTCCCGGTAAATGACAATGTAGAGCTTTCCCATTACGAGATCTACCGCAATGGGGAATTGCTAGCGGAGACCACCGATAATTACGTTTGCACCTATCGGGACAAGGCGGCCGAGCCCAACACCACCTATACCTATATGGTCAAGGCGGTGGATACGGCGGGCAATGTCAGCGAGAGCCAAGCGGTATCGGCGACCACCCTTGATACCCTGTCGGCCTCCCTGTCCGGTCTGACCGTGTCTATGGGTACCCTATCCCCCGGTTTTGATCCTGCCACCCGGTTCTATAGTCTGAACCTGGGCGACAACTTCGGCCGGTTCGACGGCGTGACCGTGATGGCTACGGCCGCCAATCCCGAGGCGAAAATCTATGTGAACGGCGTGGAAACGGCCAGCGGCGCCGAATCCGCCCTGGTGCCCCTGAAGGAGCCCGGAGATAAGGTTATCGTAAAGGTCGTAGAGGGCGATGCTTCCAAGAGCTATTCCCTGACCGCTGGAATGGATGATCCCATTATTTCGGCCGAGAGCGTAACCGTGGGCAGCCAGTATGATACCCCCCAAGACCCCATCCATCTGATCGACGGCAGCGGCATGTCGGGAGAGGGGCTGCAGGCCACCCATGACAACCAAGTAAGCGCCGATACCATGTGGCATACGGATGCTAACCCCGGAGAAAAGGCTTGGGTACAGATCGACCTGGGACAGATCTGCAAGCTGGATGAAATGTGGGTTTGGAACATCAATCAGGAGAATAACGCAGGCCGGGGCCTGAAGAACGTCAAGATCGAGTACAGCGTCGACGGCGACGTCTGGCAAACCCTGGAGCCGGAGGAGGGCATGACCTTTTCGGATAGTCCGGCGGGGTATCCCTTCCAACTGGCCCAGGCAAGCGGTGTGAGTGGGCAGGCTGCCACCAACCTGAACGACGGCAAGAATACCCCCATCCGGTTCGGCGGGACCGAGGCGCGGTATGTGAAGATCACCGCCCATCCCGAAAACGGGGTCGGCTCTTGGGGCGCTGAGTATTTCGGTCTGGCTGAGGTGCGCTTTACCACCAAGCTGGAGCTGCGGGATCTGGTGCCGGTGACCTCCATCCAGGTGTCGGCCGAGGGAGGCCAAAGCGCCATCACCGAGCCGGGCGGCAGTCTGCAGATGACGGCCACGGTGCAACCCGATGACGCCACCCGGAAGAATGTGACCTGGAGCGTGGCCAATCCGGATGAAAACATCGCTGTGATTTCGGAGGACGGTATCCTTTCCGCCCACCGGAACGGCACGGTGGAGGTAATTGCCACGGCCAAGGACGGCACCGGCGTCACCGGAACCGCCACTATTACGGTCTCCGGCCAGCCGGAGGTCATCGAGGGCGTCACCGCTAAGGCCGGAGAAGTGTACGACCAGTGGAATACCCCTGAAGGCGTGGTGGACGGAGAAGGCATGAGCGGTAAGGGCTCGGTCTATGACACCCACGATAACAACGGCAACGGTATCAGCATGTGGCATACCAAGGATAATCCGGGTGCGAATGCCTGGATCGAATTCGACCTAGGAAGCGTGCAGCCGGTGGGCCAGATGTGGATCTGGAACATGAACCAGAACAACAATGCCGATAGGGGTATGAAAAACGTCAAGATCGAGTACCGTTCTTCTGAAAGTGATGCATGGACGGCCTTGGAGGGCGACGGCGAGGGCGAGTATGACTTTACCCTGGCCCAGGCCAGCGGCAAGTCCAATCAGCCGGCCACCAACCTGATCGACGGCAGGCCGGTGGAGCTGAATCTGGAGACCCGCTTTATCCGCATTACCGCCGACCCAATTGTTGGAGAAGGCAACTATGGCAATACAATCTATGGCCTCAGCGAGGTGCGCTTTACCGTGGGCGAGCAGTCCCAGCCCGACCGGACCCTGGAGAAGGCCAAGGCGGCGGCCGAGAAGGCGCTGGCCGATTTGCAGGTATCCAACCAAACCACGGAGGAGGATATTCTGGAGGCCGTGACGGCGGCGGTGGACAATCCGGCGGTGACGGTATCCGTTTCGGAAGGTTTGGCGCTGACGCCGGCCACCGATGAAGCTGCGGGCAGCATTATGGGCCAGATCAGCCTGACCTATGACGGAGAGGAAGCTCTGGTGGAGGTGGATCTGACCATTCCCGCTCTGGGAGAGCAGATCGTCCCCGGCGACCTGGATAAGGATGGCGAGGTAACCATCGCCGACGTGATGG
>DXVY01000251.1 GCA_019417145.1 Clostridiales bacterium | reverse complement strand
GACGTAGGGCAGCAGAGCGATGTGACGGGCGCGCTTGATGGCCACGGTCAGCTCGCGCTGATGCCGGGCGCAGGTGCCGGTCACACGGCGGGGCAGGATCTTGGCCCGCTCGGAAATGAACTTGCGAAGCCGGGCGATATCCTTATAATCAATGGTTTCCACCCGATCCACGCAAAAATGACATACCTTCTTGCGGCCCTTGCGGCGGGCGGGACGTTCGGTTCTTTCCACTTTTCATAACCTCCTTGCAGGCGCGCCGGAGGGCGCGCGGGATGGTATTTTTTCCTTCTTAGCTCAGAAGGGCAGATCGTCGTCTCCCGAAAGCTCGGAGAAATCCCCCGTGTCGGTGTTGGAGAAGGAGGGCGCCGCCTGGGGCGCGGGCGCGCCGGGGGCCGCCTGGCCGTATCCGCCGGCATAGCCGCCGTTGTCCCGCTTGCTCTCGGCAAAGTGGACGTTGTTCGCCACGACCTCAAAGGCCGTGCGGTTGTTGCCCTCTTTATCCTGGTATTTGCGGGTCTGAATGGAGCCGTCCACCGCCACCAGTTGGCCCTTTTTGAACCACTTGGAGACGAATTCGGCCGTCTGCCGCCAGGCCACGATGTTGATAAAATCCGTCTGCTTCTCCTCGCCTGCCCGGCTGTACCGGCGGTCGACCGCCAGGGTAAAGCTGGTCACGGGGATGTTGGACTGGGTATAGCGCAGCTCGGGATCGGCGGTCAGCCGTCCCATCAAGGCAACCACGTTCAGCATACGCTTTCCCTCCTTACGCTTCCTTTTTCACAATCAGGCTGCGAAGAACGCCGTCGGTGATCTTGGACACGCGGTCCAGCTCGGCGGGGAAGTCGGGCCCGGACGCAAAGTTCATCAGAACGTAGTAGCCCTCCGCCTGGTCGTCGATCAGGTAGGCCAAGCGGCGCTTGCCCCATACGTCGACGCCCTCCAGCGTAGCGTGTTCCTCGATGAGGGCCTTGAACTTGTTCTGCAAGGCCTCCACGGCCTCGTCGCCGTCCTTCACCGAGAAGATCATCACGACCTCGTACTTGCTCGTTACCATGAAAAGCACCTCCTTTTGGACTTTTGGCCCCGTTTCTCTCGGGGCAAGGAGCTATGGACATACTTTCAGCCAATAGCAAACGTTATTATACCATCCTGTCCTCCCAAAGTCAACGGCTTTTTCCGGCCTCTTTGACGGCCGAAGGGGGAACGGGAACGATTTTTCCCCGTCCTCCCGGTTTGGGCTATTGTAAGAGGGCGGCGGCGTATGGTATACTTATACAATATGTTCGGAAAAATGGCAAGCATGGATTTGGAGAGAGGGTAAGGAATATATGAAGACCGGCAAGCTGATGGGGCGGTTCGCGCCCTACTTTAAAAAGTACAAGGGGGTCCTGCTGCTGGACCTTTGCTGCGCGGCCCTGACCACGGTGTGCGAGATCGTGCTGCCGCTGATCGTGCGGTATATCACCGATACCGGTATTAACAATCTGGCCGCGCTGACCGTGGGCATGATTCTGCGCATCGGCGGCTTTTATGTGCTGCTGCGGATCATGGACGCCGCCGCCAACTACTATATGGCCTCCATCGGCCACATCATGGGCGCCCGCATCGAGACCGATATGCGCAGGGATTTGTTCGACCACCTGCAGCGGTTGTCCCACGCCTATTACAACAATACCAAGGTGGGCCAGATCATGGCCCGTGTGACCAGCGACCTGTTCGACGTCACCGAGTTCGCCCACCACTGCCCGGAGGAGTTTTTCATCGCCTTTATCAAGATCGCCGCCTCCTTCTGCATCCTGGGCTTTATGAACATCTGGCTGACCCTGATCATCTTTGCCATCCTGCCGGTGATGCTGGTCTGCTCCATGTATTTTAATAGGAAGATGCGGCGGGCCTTTAAGGAATCCCGCAACCAGCTCGGCGAGCTCAACGCCCAGGTGGAGGACAGCCTTTTAGGGATACGGGTGGTAAAATCCTTTGCGGGGGAGGACCTGGAGCGGGAGAAGTTCCGGCAGGGCAACGAGAAGTTCCTCTCCATCAAAAGGAAGATGTACCGGTATATGGCCGGCTTCCAGACCACCACCCGGGTGTTCGACGGGCTGATGTATATTGTGGTGGTGGTGGCCGGCGCCCTGTTCATGGTGGGCGGGCACATTTCCCCCGGCGACTATATGGCCTATCTTTTGTATGTGACCACCCTGCTGACCGCCATCCGCCGGATCGTGGAGTTTACCGAGCAGTTCCAGCGGGGCATGACCGGCATCGAACGGTTTATCGAGATCATGGACGCCCAGCCGGATATAGTGGACCGTCCGGACGCCAAGGAGCTGCGGGAGGTAAAGGGGGATATCCGCTTTCGCCATGTGGGCTTTCAGTACCTGGACGACGGCACCCGGGTGCTCAGCGACCTGGATCTGCATATACGGCCGGGGCAGAGCGTGGCCCTGGTGGGCCCCTCCGGGGGCGGGAAAAGCACCCTGTGCAATCTCATCCCCCGGTTTTACGACGTGACCGAAGGGGCGGTGGAGATCGACGGGGAGGATGTGCGGAACTTCACCCTCCATTCCCTGCGCGCCCAGATCGGCATGGTGCAGCAGGAGGTCTATCTTTTCTCCGGCTCCATATACGACAATATCGCCTACGGCCGGCCGGGCGCGTCCATGGAAGAGGTGGTGGAGGCGGCCCGGCAGGCCGGCGCCCACGACTTTATCCAGGCCTTGTCCGACGGCTATAACACCTATGTGGGCGAGCGGGGGGTCAAGCTCTCGGGCGGGCAGAAGCAGCGCATTTCCATCGCCCGGGTGTTCTTAAAGAATCCGCCCATCCTGATCCTGGACGAGGCCACCTCGGCGCTGGACAACGAGAGCGAGCGGCTGGTGCAGCAGTCTCTGGAAAAGCTGGCCCGGGGCCGCACCACCC
>DXVY01000250.1 GCA_019417145.1 Clostridiales bacterium | reverse complement strand
CCCCGGAGCCGGACGACGTGGCCACCGATTTTTATAAGACCGCCCCGGCCTACGGCAAATGCGAGGTCATCCTCTATTCCCCCGAGCATACCGTGACCCTGCCGGAACTGTCCGTGGATCATATCGTCAAGCTGGTGGACCTGTGGGTGGAGCGCTTTGAGGCTATGAAGGCGGACGAGAGGATCAAGTACGTCTTTATCTTTGAAAACCGGGGGGAGCTGGTGGGGGTGACCATGCCCCATCCCCACGGCCAGATGTACGGCTATTCCTTTGTGCCCAAGAAGCTGGAGCTGGAGCTGGCCTCCTCCAAGGAGCATTTTGAAAAGACCGGGCATTGCATCTTCTGCGATATGCTCCGGGAGGAGCAGGCCGACGGAAGGCGGATCATATTTGAGAATGCGCATTTCACGGTGTTCCTGCCCTTTTTCACGGAGTACCCTTACGGGGTATATATTGAATCCCGCCGGCATGTGGGCAGTATCGACCAGTTTACCGCCGCCGAGAAGCGGAGCCTGGCCGCCACCCTGAAGGAGACGGCCGGCATGCTGGACAGCCTGTTTGGCTTTAAGTTTCCCTATATGATGTGTATGCATAACGCGCCGGTCAATGGGGAGGATACCAGCGAATACTATCATTTTCATATTGAATTTTTCCCGCCCCTGCGCAGCGCGGACAAGCAGAAGTTCAACGCCTCCAGCGAAACGGGGGCGTGGGCCCACTGTAACCCCACCGCGCCGGAGGAGAAGGCGGTGGAGCTGCGAGAGGCGCATAAGCGGTTTGTGGAATCGGTAGGTTAAGCAGTGGGGTTTGAAAGCAAAGCTTTCAAACTTCCGAATGGCCTTATGGCCATTCTACACCTCCCGGAAATCCACAGGATTTCCTCTAGGCCCACTGTAACCCCACCGCGCCGGAGGAGAAGGCGGTGGAGCTGCGAGAGGCGCATAAGCGGTTTGTGGAATCCATGAAGTAGGCGGCGAGACATGAAAAACACGGAAGGTTTTCCCGGCCGCCGGGCGGATAACGGTTGAATCTGCGGGCGGTATCATGTATAATAGGGTTACATGTTAAAAAATATACAAACTTAGGAAGAACGGAGAGGTGCGTATATGGAATGGGCGGAAACGGCGGTCAATGTTACCATATGCGGTCTGGCGATCGTGTTCGGGGCGTTGATTCTGCTGGTGGTGTTGATCAGCCTGTTTGGCAAGATTATGGATGCCGTGAATAAGCGGGGCAAAGCGTCCCAATCGGTCCCGGCCCCGACTCCGGCGGCAGCGCCGGCCCCCGCGGCGACAACCTCTGGGGCGGCCGACGACGGTGAGCTGATCGCCGTGATATCGGCGGCCGTTTCGGCCATGTACGAGGGAACCGGCAGGCAGTACGCGGTCAAGTCGGTGCGTCCCGCCCGCCGCGCAGGCGAACGGTCCGCTTGGGCGGCCGCCGGTATCCGGGACAATACCCGGGCGTTTTAGAAAGGCGGGATTGACAGAGAATGGAAGTTTGGAACAAATTTGTGGAAACCATCGCCGGCATCATGGGCGAATCCGGCTTTGCCGGTCTGTTCACCGGGGACGGCTGGAAGAACATTATTATGATCGGCGTGGCCTGTCTGCTGCTTTTCCTGGCGATCAAGAAGCAGTTCGAGCCCCTGCTCCTGCTGCCCATCGCCTTCGGCATGCTGCTGACCAATCTGCCCGGAGCCGGCATGTACCATCCCGAGCTGTGGAATATGGCCGAGGGAATTGATTACGGCGCGGTCCTCCACGAGGGCGGCCTGTTGGATATTTTGTATCTGGGCGTAAAGCTGGGCGTCTATCCGCCGCTGATCTTCCTTGGCATCGGCGCCATGACCGACTTTGGCCCCCTGATCGCCAATCCCAAGAGCTTCCTCTTGGGCGCGGCGGCGCAGTTCGGTATATTTGTTGCATTTATCGGCGCCCTGGCCTTAGGAATGCCGGCCAATGAGGCGGCCTCCATCGGCATCATCGGCGGCGCCGACGGCCCCACCGCCATCTTCGTCACCTCCAAGCTGGCCCCCCATCTGCTGGGGCCTATCGCCGTGGCGGCCTATTCCTATATGGCTCTGATCCCGGTTATCCAGCCTCCCTTCATGAAGCTGCTGACCACCAAGAAGGAGCGTATGGTGCGCATGACCCAGCTGCGGACCGTCTCCAAGGTGGAGAAGATCATCTTCCCCGTGCTGGTGACCATCGTGGTTTCCCTGCTGCTGCCCTCGGCGGCTCCGCTGGTGGGCATGCTGATGCTGGGCAACCTGATGCGGGAGAGCGGCGTTGTGGACCGGATCTGCAAGACGGCCCAGAACGAGCTGATGAATATCATCACCATCTTCCTTGGCGTGACGGTTGGCGCCACCACCAACGGCGCCACCTTCCTGAATGTCAACACCCTGAAAATCGTGGCCATGGGCCTGGCCGCCTTTATCTTCGGCACGGTGGGCGGCGTGCTCCTGGGTAAGCTCATGTGCCTGGTGACCCGGGGCAAGGTCAATCCTCTGATCGGATCGGCCGGCGTGTCGGCCGTTCCCATGGCCGCCCGGGTATCCCAGAAGGTGGGCCAGCAGTATGATCCCGGCAACTTCCTGCTTATGCACGCTATGGGCCCCAACGTGGCCGGCGTGATCGGATCGGCGGTGGCCGCCGGTGTGCTGCTGAACATGTGCGGTTAAAGATTTGAAATAGGAGAAAGGCTTCCCGACGAATGTACCGGCCGGGGAGCCTTTTTTATGGCCTGGCACGCGGTGACGCAGGGGACCGCCCGGCCGCCTGTGGCCCCGCAGCTCCACCGCCCCACCGTCCTATCGTCCCGCAGCCCCACTGCCCCATCGTCCGCCCGTCCCACTGCCCCATCGTCCGCCCGTCCCGCAGCCTCATTGTCCTGTCGGCTCATCGCCCTATCGCCGATCATCCCGTAGGCCCGCCGCCC
>DXVY01000025.1:2705-14656 GCA_019417145.1 Clostridiales bacterium | reverse complement strand
CTCCACGGAAGGGTCGGGCGCCCTCGCAGAGGATCCGTCCGCAAAGGAGGCCCTCCCTTCCCCGGTCGACCCGCTCCCCCAGGGCTTTGCGGAGATCGCCCCCGGCTGGTATATGCGGCCGGCGGCCTGGTTGGATCAAACCGGGCTCTGCCGCAGCGTGCCCCTGTATGAGCTCCAGGCGCAAATCCCCGCCCAAATCTTTCCTCTTGAGGCAGAGGCGTTTCAGATCGAAACCATCCCTTTGGAATCGCTACAGATTGAGCTGGAGCTCATACGGTTTCAGGGTGGGAGCTTCCTGCTAAGAGAGCCCACAGGTCCCAGCCTGCGGGGATGCTTCTCCCCCGACCGACAAGCGTATATTTTTACGGCCCACGATCCTGAAACCCGCTGCTCTTCCCTCTATCGCCTGCACATTCCGGAAAGACGGCTGGAAAAGCTCAGCCGGGACACGGTGGGCGAATACGACGTACGGAAATTGAACAAAGGGCTTACCGATGGAGCGCAACTGCATTGGGCCGACGATCCATTGGTAAGTCCCGACGGAAGGTGGATCGCCTATCAAAGCGACCGGCGGACCTACGAGGATTTTCTCCGCTCCCAGGAGGCGGCAGGCTGTCCAAGCGGTAGGGATTTGTGCGATATTTGGGTCTACGATACAAAAACCGGGGATGAAAGCCTGCTGGCTAGAGAGGGGTATATTGACCAGTGGATAGGCGACCGACTGATCTACAGATGCTATTTAAACGGGCAGGATACCTATTATGCGGTCTCACCCCTTGAACTCGATGCCGGGCCGGAACGCCTGCCCATCCCGGTCACGGCAGATACCCTGTCCACAGAAGCCTTTTTAGGCTCCACGGTCTATGGGGCGCAGGAGGCGGAAGGGCTGATCTGCTACGACGCCGCCACCGGAGCAACCTTTTCCTTCCCCATCCCCTCAACCAATCGATACAGTCAAATGCAGTGCAGTCCCGACCGTTCCCGCATGGTCCGCCTGATCCGGGAGGACGATTTGCAGTGGAGCCTTCAGACGGCCGGGCGGGACGGCGCGCTGGTCTGCCTGTCCCTGCCCAACCGGGCGCAGCAGGCGGTGGAGGCCTCCCCCTACCAGGGCATTGCGCTGCTGGGCTTTTGGGGAAACAACCGGGTCTTGCTGCTGGGCCAGTTTGAAGAGGATGGGATAAAGACCTCCTATTATATTTTAGCCGATCTGGATAGGCTGACGTAAATCAAACCCGTTTTGTCCAAAGGGACAGGACGGGTTTTTTCTGCTTTTCGGGCGGCGGAGCGGACGGCTGACCTGCGGGCAAAAAATGATTGCGTATGGCACGGATATGCCGTATAATCCCCACTAGAGACATTTGCATAATAAGGAGGCGTTATACCGTGCACAAACCGTTTACCCTGTATCTCATCCATCACAGCCACACCGATATCGGCTACACCGATTACCAGGAAAAAATTGAGCTGCATCATGTCTACTACATAAAAGAGGCCGTCCAGATCCTTCGGCGGGCCCACAGCGATAAGCCGGAATGGCTGGGCTTCAAGTGGAACTGCGAAAGCCTCTGGTGCGTGGAAACCTTTCTGCGCGAGGCCGATCCTAAGGACCGGGAGGATTTTATCCGGTTTGTAAAGTCCGGAGAAATCGGTCTTTCGGGCAGCTACCTGAACATGACCGAGCTTGTATCCTTCGACGTGCTGTCCCATATGACCGCCCGGGCGACCGAACGGATACGGCAGGAGGGCCTGTCCCTGCGCTCGGCCCTCACCGCCGACATCAACGGCTACGCCTGGGGTTTTGCCGACGCCCTATACGATAACGGCATCACCCGGCTGCTCTCCTGTATCCACATCCATCACGGATACCATCCCCTCTTCCAAAAGCAGACCCCCTTTTACTGGGAGACCCCCAAGGGCCACAAGCTGCTTTCCTGGGTGGGCGAGCACTATCTCATGGGCAACGAAATGGGGATCTGCCCCGGCGGGGCCTTTGAATACACCCTGCGGGACGGGCTGGACGGCGCGGGAATGGACCCCTTCCAGAAGGCCGAGGCCCGGATCCAGGCCTATGTGGATACGCTAAAGCAGCAAGGACATCCTTATAACCTGGCGCCGGTAAACTATTGCGGCCGGATGACCGACAACGGCGCCCCCTTCGCCGGCGCCATGGACTTTATCCAAAGGTACAACGCGCTGCACGGGGAGGAAATCCGTCTGCAGCCGGCCACCCTGGACGAATTCTTCGATGCGGTGGAGGCTACCGGCCTGCCCATCCCCACCTACAAGGGGGACTGGACCGACTGGTGGGCCGACGGGGTGGGCTCCACCCCCAACGTGGTACAGCATTACCGGGAGGCCGACCGGAAATACCGGATGGCCCGCCGGCTGGATCCGGAGGCCAAGCTCTGCGGATCGGCGCTGTTGGAGGATACGGCCTATAACCTGATGTTCTACGCCGAGCACACCTGGGGCTACTGTTCCTCGGTATCCGAGCCCTGGAACAGCGCGGTCAACAACCTGGACCTGCGCAAGAGCCTGTTCGCTTTAAAGGCCAACGAATCGGCCTCCCGCGCCCTGGACAAGATCACCTTCTCCATGGGCGAAACCCCCTTTTCCATGCACCACGAACCGGTGTTCAAGGCCGTCAACCCCCACGGCGTACCGGTGACCGACCTCATCCGCATCAACGCCGAGACCCTGGGCGGCCACCGGCATTTTGAGATTGTGGACAGGGCCGACGGCAGCCCGGTTCCCCACCAGCTCAGTTCCTATGCCCGGGGAATCGAGCTGAACATTTTAACCCAGCTGGCCCCCGGACAGGTAAAGGAATACGCCATACGGGATCTGCCGGCGCCGGCCATCTTCTCGGCCGGTCGGCGGGCCGAGCGGGGCATTGAGGGTGTATCCGACCTGCATGCCACCTTCCAGCGGCAGTTAGAGCAGGGCGGCATGGTCAGCCCCCAGCGGTTGGAAACCCCCTTCTTCCGGCTGGTATTCGGAGAGGCGGGCCTCATCTCCCTTTGGGATAAGAAACGGGAGAAGGAGCTGATAAGGTCGGGGAAATACGCCGCCTTTACCCCCATCTATGAGGTCACCCCCAGCGAGGGAGACCCCTGCGGCGTACGGCGGGACATGGGTCGCAACCGCAAATCCACGGCCACCAAGCGGTCGGCGGGCGTATGCCGCGGCGTGAAGGTTCTAGAGGACGGGCCCCTCTTCTCCCGGGTACAGCTCCGGTATGAGCTGGAGGGTTGCCGGTTCTGTTATCTGATCCTCACGGCCTACAAGCCCTTCCCCCGCATCGACCTTAGCCTGCGCTGCCAGAAGGACTGCGTGTGGGATCCGGAAAACCTGTACCTGGCCCTGCCCTTCACCACGGGGAGCCCGGAAACCCTGTGGATGGACAAGACCGGCTGCGTCTTCCGGCCCCGGATCGACCAGCTTCCCGGCTCCTGCGCCGATTTCTACGCGATACAGAACGGCCTCTGCCTGTCCGGCCAGGACGCCTCCCTGCTCATCGGTCTACCCGACACCCCGCTGGTATCCATGGGCCCGCTGGAGGCCCATGAAATCAAGCTTTGCGGCGAAGCGGGCATGGAAAACCTGGACGAAACCTATGCCTGGGTGATGAACAATTTCTGGGAGACCAATTTCAAGGTCAGCCTGGGCGGGTTCCACGAATACCGCTACTCCCTGACCCTATCCGACGCTGTAAGCCCCGACGCCGCCTTCCGGCAGCTGGAAGCCATAAACGGCGGCACGCTGGGGTTTGCCTCCTTTACCCAACCGGTGGAATAAATACGCCTACGGGCGCAGAAAAAGGATCCGGCGCTGACGCGCCGGATCCTTTTTTGTCCACAGGGAGCTGCCGGAAAACGAGGCAAGGCATTTCGATCCGCCCCCACCCTCCTGTCGGCGGATGCACGAAAGCCGGCCCGCAGGAAAGGCAGCCGTGGTGCAAGAACACTTGGCACAAGACCCGGGACTTTCATGTATACCTCGTCTTTGCACAAGCCCTAAAAGGGCATAATACCGGCCGGCCTCTTAAGAGGCACCGAATGAGGCACCGAATTTATTCCACTTGCATTACTTGCCCCGCAGCCCGTAAACGGGCGATTGGCTGTCCGAACGAAAGCTTTCCTATTTTCAGAAGGTTGCTGTTAGCAGCTCGCTTTGCTCGATGCTTGAAGCTAAAGCTTTTTACGGGGCACCTCCGCCGGCAGAGCCGGTGGTTTCTGAAAGCAAGGAAAAACTCCCGCCCGGCGCATACCGGACGGGAGTTTTTTTTACTTTCTCGCTGGAAAGGCTTGATCAAAGACGTTAGCCGCGGGCGAGAATCTTACAGATTTCCATGACGTCGGCGATGGTGATCTCCTTGTCGTCGTCCAAATCGCCGCTCGCCTTTTCCAGCGCCGTGGGTTTGGTTCCGGCAGCATCCCGCGCCATGATCTTACAGGCTTCCATTACGTCCGCGATGGTCGCCGCACCGTCTCCATCCAGATCGCTGGGAATGGCGGCGGTGTAGGTCACGCCGTTATAGGTAGCCTGCATGCCGGTGGCCGTCAGCTCGTTGCCGGAAACCGCATTGCCGTCGGCATCGGTGACGGTCACGTCCGCGCCGTCAAAGCCCTCGATAAATGCGGCAACCGTCGTACCCAGCTCCATGCCGTATACAATCTTGTTGGCCTCGTCCAGATTCCACTTGATCACCGGATCCGGCGTATCCGTCTGCTCGGTCTCGGTGCCGTAGACCGAGAACTCGGTGATGCCGGCCCAGTCGTCGCCGTTGTGATCCACCACGCGCAGATCCTTAATCTTGACATAGCTGGTCATGCGCGGCTCAAAGTCGAAGACCTGAGCCTCAGCCGTCTTGGTCAGTTTGATCTCCTCGGTGGTACCGTCGGAGAACTCCAGGGTAGCGCTGGTGTAGTAGGTGTCGTGGGGGAAGTCGGCGCGGATATGGATCTGCACCTGATCCGCATAGACCTCCCGGCCGAAGTCCACCTGCAGATACTGCCGATCAAAGGGATCGGTCGTCTGCTGGGCCGGACCCCAGGACTGGGTGGGATAGTTGCCATGCCCGTTGTTGGCATAGAAGCCGTCGATGGCATTGCGTCCCAGGAAGGCGGCGTCGCCCGGGGAATTCTCCCAATCCGTGCTGGTGGTCACATGGGGGTAAGAGCCGGTGACGCCCTTCACGTCATAGGGATTGAGCGCCAGATTATGCCGCTCGTTCAGATCCTCTTCCGTGGCCACGCGGGCGGTGATGATATTGCTGATATAGGCCACAGAGGAGTTGGGATTCATGGTGCTGGGGAACACCTTATCCAGATTGGTCAGGGTCAGGGTATAGGTGCCGTTGGGCACATAGATCATAGCCTCCCCTACCCGGCTGGACAGGGCGAGCATGAGATACTTCTCGCCTTCCGGAAGCTCCACGGTAATCCTGTCGCCGTTCTGGTACTTCTGGGGAACATGCAGCTCCACAAAGCCGGCCTGCTCGTCGGTATAGGTATTGCCGCTGCCGCTGTAGGTGACCTTGAGCACGCCGTCGTCCAGCGTGCCGGCGCGGGCCTTCATGTGCTGCTCGTTGACCATATCATGATAGGCGCGCTTATTGTCCTTTTCCACGGCCTCGCGCTTCTCATTGGCGCCCCAGTTTACGTTCTCGTCGTAGGAACCATAGCAGGGCACCTCCAGGTCAATCCAGGCCGCGATGGCGCGCAGCTGCTCGTCGGTCAGATTGACGTTTTGATGGTTCTCCCGCAGCATGGTCATGATGTTGCTCTTGCAGGCGCCATACTGACGGGGCTCCAGGATGCCGTTCTGGCTCATGGAAGAGACGTAATTGGTGTACAAATTGGTGGTGTTGGCCTTCCAGTTGTCTCCAGAGGCGGTGGAGCCGGTGAGAACCAGATAGGACAACGGCCAGTATTTGCGCTGCCGCTGACCCACGATATTGGTCCCCTCCAGGGAGATGGGCGTCTGCAGATCCCGCAGGAAGAGGCTGACGTCAATGGCGGAGCCGCCGCCGGTGTTGAAGGAGCTGACGGCCAGGACATTCTCGCCCTCCTTGAGATACTGGGTATAATTTTGCAGCAGCCCGGAGGTGACGTACACGTCGCTGTGTCCCTCCACCGAGTAGATCAGGTGGCCGTTGAGATACACCATGGGATTCTCGTCATACTTGATGTTGATATAGAGCTTGCGGGAATCCAGATTGGAGATATCATCCAGGTTGAAGGTGGTGCGGGCCCAGATCTTCTTGCCCGTATCGTATCCCACGCCGGCGGTCGCACCGGAGGTCCAGCTGCTGTCGTTGAAGTCGGCAGCGGTCCAGTTCTCGTCCATGGCGTAATCCATGTCGTTGATGGTATATTTCCATCCGTCGGAGCTCTTGTCTACCAGCATCTGCTCATTGAGGTTGCGCTTATTGGCGTAGAGCCCCAGATCCAGCATTCTTCCGCCGTCATGCTGATGGAGACTGACGGCAAAGACGTTGGTGCCGGTCTGCAGATAATCCACCGCATCTTCTGCAAGGCGCTGGTCCACATAGTTGTCGGTCCATTTCCCCGGATTGGAGAAGACCTGATGGCCGTTGATATAGAAGACCGGATCGTCGTCATACCAGGTGTGGGCATACAGGATGGCGCCCTGCAATTCCTCCAGCTGGGACCTGGACAGGGTGAACTCCTTGCGGGCCCAGAGGTAGACGTTGTTCCCGTCCCAACGGGTCTTTTCGCCGCCACGGTCGCCGATGGGCGTCTGGCCGGACTGCCAGCTCCGGTCCTCGAAGTCAACCGTATTCCAGTCGGACGCAACATTGTTGCTGGCGCTGGTGGTATACTTCCAGGTCTCGCCGGTGCCGAAAATATCCACCCGGTTCTGATGGATACGCGCCTGCAGCGCCACATCGATAAACTGCCCGGACGGGCCCTTGACGGCCTGCACCGCGATGACGTTCTCGCCCAGGACCATCTCTTCCTTCATCTCATCGGTTACAATAATCTCCTGATAGGTGGAGGAAGGCGTGACATTGCCATAGACCTTGGTGCCGTTCACATAGATGTCCACTTCCTTGGTGTTGGCCACCTGGAAATAAAGCTCAAGGTCCTCCAACTGCGCCTGGTTGATATTTACGGTCTTGCGCATATAGATGGTGTCGGTGTCCCATACGGTATTGGGATCGCCGGGAGCGGTGGCGTCGGCGCCGAAGGGCGCATAGCCGGTCTCCCAATCGCTGTCGTCAAAGTCGACGTCCTTCCAGCCCCGGCCCATGCTCTCGGTGGTATACTTCCACTCGTCCCGCTGGGAGATGATGGCGGTAGGCGTATCGGTGCTGTTGCCGGAGGAATTGCTCAGGTTGATGGTCTCGTAGGCCGTCTCAACATTGGAATGGCAGGAAACGCAGCTCTCGTCCAGAATGGGCTGGATCTCCTCCAGATAGCTGAAGGCGTTATCGCTGCCGTAGGGATCATAGGGATCCAGATCGGGATCCTGCCAGGATTCGGGAACGATCTCCTGCACGCCCTTGTTCATAGCCATGGAGGTGTTGGTGGCGTTGGCCGGAGGAACGGTGTTCTTATCCTCGTGGCAGCCCACGCAGGAGAAGGTCTCGTTGGGCATCAGGGTGGTCCAGGACCGCATGGTCTGGATGACCTCGCCCTTTTCATCCAGCACCTGGAAGTAGACCGGGGTGTTGGCAGGGACCTTGAAGAGGGCGGAGCCGTCCTCCTCGATGTCCACCACGCCCAGCACCCGCTTTACGTCCCAGGCGCCGTTGCCGGTGGCAATCGGCGTATAGGGATCGGAGGTACCGGTGCCCGAGCCAACCGTGGCGCCGATGGCATAGGAACGATAGTCCAGGGCGACCACGCGCAACTGCTTGGCCTCGCCCCGCTCTACGCCTTCCATGCCCTCGCCCTGATAAACGTCACCCATATAATAGGTGCCGGTATCGGAGGCATAGTTGACCATACTGGGACGCACGAACATGGTGCGGTTCTTAATGGGGACAATCTGGCTGGCGGGAATGCCGGTGGAGCCGTCCACCAGCTTGATCTTCTCGCCGCTGGTATTCATCAGGTAGATGCTGAAGGGGGTGTCCAGATCGTTGGTGCCCTGCCGTCCGGGCGCCTGGGCCACCAGGAACTCGGTCTCATTGATGGGATAAGGGTACTTATACACCGTACCGTCCTGTCCGAATCCGTCGTAATTGATGGTGGTCTTGGGCTGGTTGCCCGGGTCGCTCGGGAACACATAATCCACGGCGTCGATGCTGTTGCGACCCTTGCTGGTGTCGATGATCATCAGCTTGCCCATCTGCCGGGTGTGGTGGCCCGAACCGATGGTCATATACTTATCGGTGGTGCCGGGGATGGCCCGGGTGTGCAGGAAGCTGGTGACAAAGCCGCTGGGATCGTTGCCGTATACCTCGGTCTGGTTGGTGCCGTCGGGCATCATCTGGAAGACGCCCTGGATGTACATCTGGTTGCGGTCATTGTAGTCCCACCGGGTGTAGAGCACCCGGCCGTCGTCGGTAACGGTGGGGTAGGTGGTGTGCACCTGGTCATAGCCCACGCGCACCATATTCTCCCCTTCCGGGCCGCAGATGTACAGGTTGGAAACCGGGATATGCCAGCAGTCAACCGTCTGGGTGATTTTGGAGCAGCTGAAGATAATGTTGCCGTTGGGCAGGAACTTGGGCTCGGTCTGGGTGTCGCCCGAGCCGAAGGTGATCTGCCGGTACTTGGTGGAATCCTCCCGAAGCTCCTCGATATTGGCCTTATACAGATGGAAATCGTCCGCGTTGCTCTGCTTCCAGGAGAAGACGACCTCCTTGCCGTCGGCCGACACGTCGGGGTCCCGGAGCATGCCGCTCGGAGAATCGATCAGAACGGTTTCGGTCTTTGTTACCTCCCGGCCGTTCTTTTCCAGCTCCACCAAAATCAACTGGGAACCGGGTTTGTAGTAGTTTTCGGGGCCCTCCACCCGATCGCCGTTCATATACTCATTGATATACTCGGTGTAGGCGTAGTGGGAGCCGCCCAGCTGATAGTGCTTGACGGCGATAAAGGAGGTGGCCGTATCCATGAGATCCTCCAGCAGTTCGGTGGACTGCAGGGTTTCGGTCTTGGTAGCGGCCGCCGACGCCGTAATGGCGGGAGCGCTGGCTGCGGAGAACAGGCTGGTGAACAGCAGGGCAGCCGATAATACGGCCGACAGAATTCTATTCTTCTTCATTTCCGTTCTCCTTTCCTCAATACTCGATGATCAGATCGGTGGCGACCGCCTCATCGGTGGCGGCATCCAGGATCGATACCTTAATATAGGAGCCCTCGGCCAGATCGGCGGGCACCTTCATGTTTTTCAAGTCGACCGATACGGCCGTATTGAAATCCATGTCGCCCAGGTCCTTTTCCAGCTTTTCCAGGCTCTCGCCGTCGGGAGCGCAGATTTCAAAAATCACCTTGGCCTCGCCGGCGTCCTCCTGCTGCTTGCGCACGGTAAAGGAGGTCAGGGTGCTGCCGGGCTTGAGGACGCTGTAAATATCCGTTGTGCCGTCTGCATCCTTACCCAGTATCTGCTCCACGCCGTAGTCCTCGCCCTCGTCGCCGATGGACATGACATAATTATAAAGGTCCTCCACCTCGTCGTCGCTCAGGTTGGGCGCATCCTTGCGGATGATGTCCCGGATGTCATTGACCGCGCCGTCGTGGTTCCAGGGACCGGTACGCCATACCTCGACCAGGGTCGGCGTGTCAAAGGGACGGTTTTCCCAGTTCACGTCGTTATTGGTGCCGTGATCATGCAGCTCCATATCGGTGTACAAGGGCGCGGGATGGCAGGAAGCGCAATTGGCTTCAAACAGCTCCTTGCCCCGCTCGGCCGATTCGGTCAGGCTGCCGTCCCGGTTCAGGAAGGGACTGGGAACCGGCTGCAGGCTCTTCATGTACTCGTCGATGGCGGTGAGGCCGGCCTCGTCCATGGTGTTGAACTGGATATACTGCATACCGGCGCGTACGGCTACCTCGGCCGTGGCGCGGATACCGGTCACCATCACCGGCGGCGTACGATGAGAATACATCATGCTCTTGGCGCTCTTGGGATTGCCCAGGCCGTCGTTCAGGTTATCCCAGTTGAATCCGTCCACACGGGCGTCGGGATGACAAGAGGCGCAGCTCTCCCACTTCTGATAGCAGTAGTTGGCGTCGTTCCAAAGCCGCTCGCCGGTACGCACGGCGTCGTCCTCCGGCTGATCCACAAACTGGATGGTCTCCACCGTATTGGTGTTCAGATCCAGCACGGCGATGTCGCCGGTGTAATACTGGCCGATATAGGCCTTGTCTCCCGCGATTTCCAGGGAACGAGCCCCGTTGCCCGGCAGAGAAATACGCACACGGCAATCGTCCAGGAAGGGCAGGTAATCGGCGATGGCATCCATGCTGTCCACCAGGCCGCTGCCCTGCCGGACCGCATTGATCTTCTCATTCATGGCGCCGATGTCGATGACCATGACCTCCTGGGTACCGGACAGGGCAACCACCAGCTTCTCCCCGTCATCGGTCACCCGAATGCCCCAGGGATTGGCCGCGCCCAGCTCCACCTCGTCCAGCAGCACGCTGGCCGTGGAGGTTTCGCTATCCACATCGATGATGCTCACGGCGTTGGTATTGATCCAGCCCCGGTCCAACTGGGTGGTGGGGTAGGTATACCGGGCCAGGACATGGGCCACATAAATGGTCTTGCCGTCGGGGGAAAGGGTCAGATCCTTCACGCCGCCGGCGCCGTTGATCAGCGGGATATCCCCCGTCACCTGATTCGTGGCCGTATCGATGACGCACAGATCCGCCGATACCACATCGGCCTTGGCCGAATCGTTGGGCAGATGGGTGGCTACAAACAGCTTATTGCCCGCCAGCTGCAAAGCCATGGGCTGCCGGCCGCCCACCTCGATGGTCTCTTCGGTCTGATTGGAACGCAGGTCCAGCACCGTGACGTCATCCGAAAACTTGTTGGCCACATAGCCGGTATCGCCCTTTACGGCCATGGCCACCGGGGTATGGCCCACTTCCATTTCAGCCTGCTGCTTCAGGTCCTCGTCCAGCACGACGACCCGGCCGTCCAGGCCGCCCACCAGGGCATAGACCTTTCCGTCGTTCAGGTACACGCCGTGCACCTCGTCCCCGGCCTCATAGGTCTCTTCCACCTTCTGGCCGGAAATCGAGACCTTCTGGACCTTTTCCCCCGTCTCATCGGCCACATAAATATAGCCGTCGGAAACCTGGATGTCGGCCGGAGAGGTGTATTCGGTAGAGGGGGTGACTTCAGCCGCGAGATAAGTCGCCGCACCGTCCGCCCCGCCGTTCGCGCTGATGGACGCGATGGCCTCGCCGACTACCGGGACACCCGAAAGGTCGATCTTGCCGTTGACCGCAAGAATGGTGGTCATTCCCGCAATAAACGACACCGCGAACACTGACGTTGCCGCCACCAGTATCCGCTTCTTTGTCTTGGATTCCACGATATCGCCTCCTGTAAATGTATTCTACGGAACCCGTAGAATGCCGCCGTTACAGCGGCAGACGTATGGGGCACCGGGCCGACGCCCCGTTCCGATGCCCATAAAAAACGGCAATGGCATTGCCATTTTTACCAAAAGCATCCATTCGCTCCCACGCAGCCCTTCCAGGCCGGACGGAAGCGGGGCGGCGCCCACCCTATCAGGTGGAATAGGCATGCTGGGAGCCGCTGCCGATTACATTGACGAAAAGCATGGTGAAAACAATGGCCACAAATCCCAGCACAAGGAAAAGCTTGGACCATTTGCGCAGCTTTTCGTGCCGGCGGAAATGGAGATACAGCATGAAGAGCAGCCAGGTGATCAGCGACCAATTTTCCTTCACGTCCCAGGACCAGAAACTGCCCCAGACCGCATTGGCCCAAAT
>DXVY01000025.1:0-2695 GCA_019417145.1 Clostridiales bacterium | reverse complement strand
CATAAAGGGAAAGGCGGTGCACACCAGGTTATAGCCGCCGGTCTCCAGCCGGACCACATTCTTTTTATCAAAAAAGCTGATAACGGTCAGGATAAAGGCCACTGTGCACAGAGAATAGGAAATCATATAACACAGGATATGGGGCACAAACCAGATGGATTGCAGCGCCGGCGGAAAGTGCCAGACCAGGTCCACGCCGCCGCTGGCGCTCATGGCCCCCACGCCGGTCATGCAGATGCCCGACGCAATACAAAAATACTTGGCCATCCATTCGCCCTTGTACATAAAGGCGATGTATACGAATATGGGCAAAAAGCAGAAGGACAAAAAGGTCAGCACCTGGTACATACTCACAAAGGGCACATACCCGTTGGCCACCCAGTTGTTGGCCACCACAAAGACATTCGCGGCAAAGGCCACGCCCCAGATGATTCTGGCGATCAGCCTTTCATCCTTGCTCTTTGAAAAGTGCAGGCCGAAGGCCACGTAGTACAGCAAGGCCGAAAGAAAGACGATGGCGACTATGATGAATGGATTATGTATCATTCCCTGTCTCCCGCCTTCCGCTTTTTGATCAGGCACATCATCACGCTGCCGCCCAGCAGCATCCAGATGCCGGCCAGGGACAAAAACTCGCCCGGGTCCTTTTTGCACATCAGGGTGACCCATTGGCTGTTGGGATCGTATCCCATCAGGTAGATCTTCCAGCCGTTATAGCGGCAGGGGTGATTGACCGACCATTCCATATAGGTGGGCTCGGACGCGGTCTTTCCGATGACCATCAGCTCCCCGTCGTACCACTTGACGCCGGAGGTCCCGTCGGTCTCGGGATCGTAATAGGTGACGTCCATTTTGGAAATCCCTATGTCAAAATCAAAGGTGATGGTGTCCAGATCCTGGACGCTCATGCCCTCCTCGTACTGCTCCATCCGTGGAAACTGGTTATAGGCGCTGTCGGGGTCCACCGGCATTTGCAGGGTGGTCTTGTCCCCCCCTATGTAATAGAAAAACGAGCCGGCCAAAAACAGCACCAGGCCGATATGCAACACGTAAAACCCTACCCGGTATACCGTGAGCTTGGGCTTCACCGTGAAAAAACAGACGATCTGTATAATCACGAACACGCTCAGCAGCAGCACCAGCCACACCGAATTGGACATGCCGAAGATCCCGTCCAGTCCCCGGCCGCCGCCGGTCAGCTCCTGATAGAAAAAGCTGTCCACCAGCACAAAGCCCAACAGGATCGCCGTCAGCCCGGCCATGATCAGGTTGATCCACTTATATGCCTTCATAGCATCCTCCCTTTCGGTCCCCGCCATGGGCTACGCCAACCGTACACGGCCGGCCCCGACGCCCAAACGGAATAGCAGCATATTAACCGAATGGTTAATATATCTCAGGCAGACAACCTGATTCAATTTTATTTTAGCGCAAATGCATGCACACGTCAACCGAAATCCTAAATTTTTTTGTTGCGCATATTGCCAAATCGTTAAAACCGTGTTATTATATTAACCAAATAATTAATTTAAGGTGTGTAAAAGGAAAATGCTGTATCTGCGGCTGGAAAAGATTACAGCGGCGAAGGGGGAGGCGCAGCACAAATGAAACTGACCTTACAGGATAACTGTCTGCCGGTATTCAAGGCCCTGGCCTGCCAGACCCGGCTGGACATTCTCCGGCTGGTGGCCGAGCAGCCTTACAACCAGAGGGAGCTGGCCGAACGGCTGCATATCAGCCCGGCCATCGTCTCGGGGCATGTCCGCCAACTGGAGGACGCGGGGCTGCTGACGGTGGAAAAGGAGGCGGGCAAGGGCAACCAGTGCACCTGCTACATGGCCGAGACCGACCTGGCCGTTCGGCTTTCCGGCAAGGCGGAGGGGAAGACGGTCAAATACGCCATCCCGGTAGGGCTATATAATAAATATAAGATCGTGCCAAGCTGCGGGCTGATCAGTAACCGGCAGTTTATCGGCCAAATGGATGATCCCCTGGCCTTTCTGGACGCCGGCCGCATTGACGCCGAGATGCTCTGGTTCCGGCAGGGCTATGTGGAGTATACCGTTCCCAACACCGCCGCCGACAGAAGGATCGAGAAGCTGACCATTTCCATGGAGTTTGGTTCGGAGCACCCGGGCTATCGTAACGACTGGCCCTCGGAGATCACCTTCACGGTCAACCACAAGAGGGTCGGAAGCTGGGTCACGCCGGGCAACTTCGGGGACCGTCGGGGCAGGTTTTCCCCCTCCTGGTGGCCGGTGGGCTTTTCCCAGTACGGCCTGCTCAAGACCTTGACGGTGGATGGCAACGGATCCTATATGGACGGAGAAAGGATTTCCGACGTGACCGTCGGGGACCTGTCCCTAACCGGCAGCCAATTTCCCGTTCGCTTTTCAGTGGAGGAGGACGCCTCCCCTGTGGGCGGGCTGACCATCTATGGAAAGTCCTATGGAGATTACGATCAGGATATTGTGGTAACCACCTACTACGCCTAAGCCCCCGCTCTGCGCGCCCCTGTCGACGGCAACCGTAGGCCGGATGGAGAACCGTGGGCCGAACCGGGGACCGTAGGCCGAACGGGGACCGTGGGCCGAACGGGGGACCGTGGGCCGGATGGGGACCTGTGGGCCGGATGGAGAACCGTAGGCCGGATGGAGGACCGTGGGCCGAACCGGGGACCGTAGGCCGGATACCC
>DXVY01000249.1 GCA_019417145.1 Clostridiales bacterium | reverse complement strand
ATATTGGAGTAAAATAGTTCAATATAAAACAGTTACTAAAATAACAGTGTTTAATAGAACTATTAAAGGAGCGGCGCGAAATGCATAAGACGAATACTCTTTTAGTAAACATCCGGCGTATTATCAAGCTATATGACAACATGCTACGGCCCGTCTGCGACCAGTATGGTTTGAGTCCGATCGAGGCCACCATCATTAGTTTCCTATACAACAACCCAGGCCGGGATACCGCCGCGGAAATCGTAGAACTTCGGATGCTGTCAAAAAGCAACGTATCCCAGGCGGTGGAAAGCCTGATCCAGAAATCGCTGCTACAGCGCCGGCAGGATGTAAAAGACCGCAGACGGATTCATCTGCTGCTCACGCCTGCATCCGATCCAATTACACATCAGATTGAAGTGGTGCGGGAAAACTTTCGAAAACAGATTTTCCGGGGCTTTACAGAAGAAGAAGAAAAACAATTTTCCTGTTTTAACCAACGGATTGCAGAAAACACAAAGCTTTCGGTGGAAGGAGACATCACGGCATGAGCGAAGAAAAAGACTTTTTGGGGAAAGAGCCAGTGGGGAAACTTCTTCTCAAGCTGGCCCTCCCCACCGTAACGGCACAGATCATCAATATGCTTTACAATATTGTGGATCGAATTTACATCGGCCACATTCCGGAAATCGGTGAAGCGGCGCTAACCGGCGTCGGGGTATGTATGCCGCTGATCATGATCGTCACGGCCTTTTCCGCCTTTGCCGCCTACGGCGGGGCGCCGCGCGCCTCCATTTTCATGGGCAAAGGCGACCATGAATCGGCGGAAAAAACGCTTGGCAACTGCTTTGTAATCCAATGCATTATATCGGTGCTCTTAACAGCGGCCCTTCTGATCTGGAACCGGGATTTTCTCATGGCCTTCGGCGCCAGTGAAAACACCATTGCATACGGCGTGGATTATATGAACATCTATGCCATGGGCACGCTTTTCGTCCAGATGACTTTGGGGATGAACGCCTTTATTACGGCGCAAGGGTTTGCCAAAACCGGGATGCTGTCGGTGCTCATCGGCGCGGTGGCCAATATAATTCTCGACCCTATCTTCATTTTTGGATTCCATATGGGGGTGGCGGGAGCCGCCTGGGCTACCATCCTTTCCCAGGCCATGTCCTGCGCCTGGGTGCTGCTTTTCCTTTGCGGCAAAAGGACGCGCCTCAAGCTTCGGGTGAAACATATGGGACCGCGCGCGAAAATCATCCTTCCGAGCCTGGCGCTAGGCCTGTCCACCTTCATCATGCAAGCCAGCGAAAGCGTTATTTCCATCTGCTTCAATTCTTCCCTGCAGGGGTACGGCGGCGATATCGCCGTGGGCGCCATGACCATCCTAACCAGCGTGATGCAGTTCGCCATGCTGCCGCTACAGGGGCTAGGACAGGGGGCGCAGCCCATTATCAGCTATAATTACGGCGCCCGCAATCCCGCCCGGGTGAAAGCGGCCTTCAAGCTGCTGCTGAAAGCCAGTTTGGTTTACTCTACCCTCCTGTGGGCCTGTGTCATGCTCTTTCCCCAAGGCTTTGCCGCCATGTTCACCAACTCCCAGGAGCTCATGGCGTTCACGAAAACAGCCCTGCGCATATACATGGCCTGTCTGCTGCTGTTCGGCATCCAGGTCGCCTGCCAGATGACCTTTACCTCCCTGGGCAACGCCAAGGCGTCCGTTCTGGTGGCGGTCATGCGGAAGTTTATCCTGTTAATCCCCCTGATCTATATCCTGCCCCTGATTTTCTCATCGGACAAAACAACGGCTGTCTATATGGCGGAACCGGTAGCGGATTTCATCGCTGTCGCCTTCACGGCCATCTTTTTCGCCTTCCAGTTCAAAAAGGTGTTGGGGCAAATCTCTAGCAAAGACGATGGCCAGCTACCGAAACCCGGTAAAGAAATGAAAAACGACGCCTAAGGTTGTGGACGACAGGCGCGGCCTCTTCCAAAACCCATTCGCGCCGGGATCGGGACAACCCAAGATATCAAAGACTAGGTCCAATATAACCCCTGCCAATCCGGCAACTTTGAATTTGGACGCGGCACATCCAGCGCAGACGCCCGCAATCCAAAAGGCAATGGACGCGCTTATGAAGGGCGTACCAGCCCCATCATCGCCCACCGGATATCCACCGTTCGTGACGCCGATCCTATCCCTGCAATGAAGGAGGATACAATTAGCGAACAGGGCCATCACCATAAGCTGATGAGGTTGGGCAGATTTTATGTAAACCTTTACAGCGGCCAATTTGCTGCAAGGACTATCTGAAAATTAGCGAAGGAATCCTAAATCGTTGTTTTCCTATCTTCCCCACCTGTGGTGGGAAAACGCCCCTGCGGACAGCTGAACCGCAGGGGCGTTTTTATACAGAGAAAATCACGGGTACGACCCGTGGTTCAAAAATAGACGGCAAGAAAATTTTCTAAAAAAAGATAACCAACCCACCAACCGCATGAAGGCGGCTGTGCTACATCCATGGGATTATTCCGTCTTCTCCGTATTTGCTTTATGGTTCATCCCCCATTGTTCCCTGGCCTTGATAATGGGCCGCATGGATACCCCCTGGCCGCTTGAGGCGTATTCCACCCGGGGCGGCACCTCGTGGTAGACCGTGCGGATAACCCGCTCGTCCGCCTTGGAACGCAGGCTGTCGGTCAATACCTTGTGACCAACGCCCTCCAAATCCCTGCGCAGCTTGTTAAACCGCCAGAGTCGGATTAGGAGATTACACATTAACCAGCAGCTTCCGTTTGCTTCCGATAAGCTGCCCGGTGGTGGCACCGGGCAGGCCGGCTTTTTTCTTTGGTCATCCTATTTTATCCCTCTCGAAACTCCAATAGTTTCAATTCGCATGTAACACTTAAATTTTAATACAGTCTGCCATATTTTCCAAGCGAAGAGTGGAGAAGCGGTTACCAAAAGGTGACTGAGTAATAA
>DXVY01000248.1 GCA_019417145.1 Clostridiales bacterium | reverse complement strand
CATTACTTTTGGACAAAACGCCACGAGACATCTCTCCCCTCCCAGCCGCCGCGCACCCATCTCGGGCATGCGGTCCTGCCGACAACCGGGGGGCTACTTGGCAAAAGCGAAGGAAATGGCGTCGCTACGCATGGCGTCCGGCTGGAAATCCACCTGGAAAACCTTCCAGTCAGCCGGCACCTCAAAGCCTACCACGCCCAACATGGTTTGGCAGGCCTTCATGCTGCTGTCCAATGTGGAGTGCGCCCCTCGCGCCTCCAGGGCCTTGATGCTAGGGGCTACTTCTACCCCGTCGGCATAGCCTGTGAAACACAGCGTGGTGCTGATATGCATGTCCTCGTCGGTGGTATTTTCAATGCGAAACTCGCACAAAAGGAAAACGTTTCCCTCGTCGGGGACGGTATTATCCGTTCCCTGGCTTTCTATATACTGGCGCAGCACCGTGACGGTCCCCAGTTCCTCTACCGATTCCTCCACCGGATGGGTCCCCTCCGGCAGGACGGTCGCCTGGGAAGACGAAGGATCCGCGTCTCCGCCCCCTTTGCAGCCGGCCGCGCCAAAAGCCAAAACGGCGCAGAGCAGCAATGCCATAAACTTACGCATACGAAACAACCTTCCTATGTAGATTTTACATGTGCAGTCATGGAAATATTATAATCCCACTCTCTGCTAAAAGCAATATGTAAGCGCGGACCCGCCTGTCCGCGCTGCCTTACAGATAGGGCTTGAGACGGTCGATATTTTCCTGCTCAAAATGCACCACCTCGTCGGCCAGTCCCCGGGCCGTCTGTCCCGCGTCCTTATACTGGTTGAGGCGCTGGGTCATATCCACAATTCCCATGGTGCTGCCCTGGATCATCATCCCGGCGATATGGGACGCGCTGCGGTCCTTGAAGGCGTTCATCCGCACCCCCATCTGAACCGACAGCTTTGCCCATGCGCTGTTTTCCTGGGGCATCCCGCTTTGCCTATAGATTTCCTCCGCAGCCTTTCCCTTTAGGCTGCTGTAACCTGTGAGCTGTCCTTCCAGATGGGATTTAAGCTTGGCGTCCTCCACCCGGGGCAGCAGCGTGCGCAGGCTGTCTTCCCCCATTTTGGTGTTCTGATAGATATATTGGAGAAGCTCCATATCCTGATTCATTTCTTCATCACCCCTTTGTATTCTTCCCCCGGGCCGGGGGCGAATATGCACAGGGGCATAAAACAAAAGCAGCCGCCCGGCGCATATGCGGCGGACGGCTGCTGTGTACGCGGCTGTTATTACTCGGCAAAACCGGACTGCACCAGGCTGACAAGTCCCTCCACGGCGGTCTCCTCATCGGCGCCGTCGGCAATGATACGTATGGTGGTGCCGCCAACAATACCCAGGGACAGTACGCCCAGAAGGCTCTTGGCGTTTACGCGGCGCTCTTCCTTCTCCACCCAGATAGAAGACTTGTACTCATTTGCCTTCTGAATAAAGAAGGTTGCGGGCCGGGCGTGCAGGCCAACCTGGTTCTGAACTACAACATCCTTTACGTACATGTTAAATGTCTCCTTATAATCATTTTCGATTTTTATTGGACAATGCATATTATACCACAATATAGCGTGTCGTCAACGCAAACCGGCCCAAGAAATGAAACTTTTCACGAGTCTCCAAATAGTGACAATATACGTATTTTAGGTTTGTGCAAGTTGTGTATAATCATTCGCGGTCTTTCTTACAGCTTCAACAGCATTTTTGCACACATAGCACAAAGGCGCCCTGTGTCCATTGGAAATAATTCCTGTCCAATAAAAACAATGCCAGCCGGTATGTCTTCTGTTCTATTCTATGTCTTCCTCTGTCTTTCGGTCACAAATACAGGCAAGAAAATCCCTGTCCTTTTTATCCAGCGCGGCCTTTTCCAGCAGGTCCGGCCGCCGCGCCGCGGTCAGGCGCAGGGACTGCTCCCGCCGCCATTGCTGGATATTGGCATGGTGCCCGGACAGCAGCACCTCGGGCACCGGCGCCCCCCGCCATTCGGACGGACGGGTATACTGGGGATACTCCAGCAGGCCGGCGTAATGACTCTCCTCGGTAAAGCAGGCCGTATCCGACAGCACGCCGGGCAACATGCGGCAGACCGCGTCGGTCAGCACCAACGCCGGCAGCTCTCCCCCCGTAAGCACATAGTCGCCGATCGATATCTCTTCGTCCACCAGCTCGTCCAGCACCCGCTGGTCCACTCCCTCATAATGGCCGCACAGCAAAACAATACGATCCAGCTGCGCCAGCTCTGCCGCCCGGCCCTGGGTGAAGGTCCGGCCCTTGGGGGAAAGATAGATCAGATGCGGTTTCGGCCCCGCCGCAGGGTTCTCTTCCTCGGAGCCGCAACCGTCCAGCACCCCGCCATCCTTCCATACCGCCATAAAGCAGTCGTAGATAGGCTGGGCCTGCATGATCATCCCCATACCGCCGCCGTAGGGTGCGTCGTCCACCCGGTTATGCTTATCCTTCGTATAATCCCGAATATTATGACAGCAAAGCTCCACCAAGCCGGCCGCCCGGGCCCGGCCGATCACGCTCTCGGAAAGCACCCGGTCACACATTTCCGGAAAAAGGGTCAAAATATCAATCCGCATCGAATATCCCCTTCAGTGGCCGCAGCACAATCTCCTCGCCATCCGGATCCACACGTACGACCACGTCCGGGATGGCCGGCACCAGGTACTCCCGCTCCTCCCGCTTTACATGCCAGACGTCGTTGGCCCCCGTAGCCGATACGTCGGACAGTATGCCCAGCGTCTCGCCGGTGTCCGCGTCGGTCACTTTACAGCCGATCAGGTCTTGGATAAAATAGCGCCCCTCTTCCAACGGCGCATCCTCTCGGCTCATATACAGGATCCTGCCCCGCAGGCGTTCGGCCTGCTCGATGGAATCCACGTCCCGGACCTTGAGCAGCACCAGGTTGCCGTGCACACGGGCACGGTCCACTTTCACCTGCTCCCGGCC
>DXVY01000247.1 GCA_019417145.1 Clostridiales bacterium | reverse complement strand
GAACATACGTTCCGACTATGCAACCGGAATCTGCTGGATGTGAATATTTGTCATATGACGGCCGGGACAAAGAAAATATAAGGAATTCGCGCTTTTGGATTGCGCGGCGGCCAAAGGAAGCGTATAATTTAGTTGCAGAGTCAACAGATCGGAAGGGGAGCCGCAAACGCTATGGACGCATTGATGAAATCGGTCAGCCGCATCCACCGCTGCGCCGACGCCTTCCGGGCCGCCGCACTGCCCGGAAAAAATCTCAACAGCTGCCAACACATTTACATTTTCCATATCTGCCGCCTGCCCGGGATCTCCCAGGAACAGCTGGCGGATAAAATCTGCGTGAACAAAAGCAGCGTGACGCGGCAGTTGACATCCCTGGAGAAAAAGGGCTTTATTCTCCGCCGGCCGGACCAGAACGACCGCCGGATCCTGCGCGCGTATCCCACTAAAAAGGCGGAGGAAACCTATCCCCAGGTGCTGGACTGCATGGTGCGGTGGAACGCCCTGCTGTTAGAGGATTTTTCGGAGCAAGAACGCACGGCCCTGCTCTCCATGCTCAAACGGATTGCGGAAAAGGCCGTCGTATTGGCCGACGGGCAAAGGCTGCAACCGTAAAGGAATAAGGCGTGAAAGGGTCCGCTGCGGCGGGCCTCTTTTCTTCTCTGCATCCGCCTAGAAAACCAGTTGCAAGACGGGCGGTGTATATGGTATAATAAATAAAATTTTTGTCGTCTCCTCATTTCATTTAGGAGGTATCAGCCATGACAGTCAAGGATATCAAGGAAATTCTGAAGGCGGAGGTCATCTGCTGTGAGGACCGTCTGGACACCGAGGTCCATACGGCCTGCGGGTCGGATATGATGAGCGATGTACTGGCCTTTGTCAAGGACCAGTCGGTGCTGCTCACCGGTCTTATCAACCCACAGGTGGTGCGCACGGCCGAAATGATGGATATGCGCTGCATCGTATTCGTCCGGGGCAAGGTGCCGGACGAGTCGGTGATCGAGCTGGCCAGGGAACGGGATATCGTTTTGATGAAAACCCCCTACAGAATGTTCACGGCCTGCGGTCTGCTTTATGACAACGGCCTGCGGGGAGGCTGCGATATCTGATGGCTGAGACGATCAAGCTGCACTTCGACGTGCCCGGCGACGACTTTACCCGCGCCGGCGAGGCCTCCGGCCAGACCAAGCGCACCCTAAAGCAAATCGGCTTTTCCTCCGATACGGTGCGGCGGGTCTCCATCGCCATGTACGAGGGGGAGATCAACATGGTCATCCACGCCGGCGGCGGAGAAATCGACGTGGAAATCGCGCCCGACAAGATTCAAATGTGGCTACGGGACCACGGTCCCGGTATCCCGGACGTGGATCTCGCCATGCAGGAGGGATACTCCACCGCGCCGGATAATGTGCGCTCTCTGGGATTTGGCGCCGGCATGGGCCTGCCCAATATCAAAAAGTATACCGACGACATGAAAATCGACACGGCCATCGGCGTGGGCACCACCGTGTATATGGCGGTGGTTAACCGCTGATCGGATCAAAAAGCCGGTTTTCGGTCGTTCGGGAAAAGTGGTGTTTCAGGTTGGATTTAAGCTTTCATTCGGTCACGCTGGACAGCGACAAGTGCAAGGGCTGCATCCACTGCGTCAAGCGGTGCCCTACACAGGCTATCCGCGTGCGCAACGGAAAGGCTGTCATCCTTTCCGAGCTGTGCGTGGACTGCGGCGAATGCATCCGGGTCTGTCCTCATCATGCAAAAAAGGCGGTATACGACCCCTTCTCCATGATCGAAAATTATACCTATAAAATTGCCATGCCCGCCCCCACCCTCTATGGGCAGATCAACAATCTAGATGATATTGACTACGTGCTGACGGCCCTAAAAAATATGGGATTTGACCACGTATTCGAGGTATCCCGGGCCGCCGAGCTGGTGAGCGAGGCCACCCGACTGAAAATGCAGGCCGGCGCGCTTACATACCCCATTATCTCCTCGGCCTGCCCGGTGGTAGAAAGGCTGATCCGGGTTCGATTTCCTGAACTCTGCGGCCATGTGCTGCCCCTGCTCTCCCCCATGGAGACGGCGGCCCGCATGGCCCGGAAGGAGGCCATGGAGCAGACCGGGCTGCCCTCGGAGGAAATCGGCATATTCTTTATCACCCCCTGCCCCGCCAAGGTCACCGACATCAAGCGGCCCATCGGCTGCGAAAAATCGGCGGTGGACGGCGCGCTGGCCATCAGCGAAATCTATCCCAAGCTCATCGGCTGCATGAACAAGATTGACCAGCCGGAACCGCTTTCCCGCAGCGGGCTGATCGGGGTCAGCTGGGCGGGCAGCGGCGGGGAATCGGCCGCCCTGCTGGACAATCATTATCTGGCGGCCGACGGCATCGAGAACGTCATTAAGGTTCTGGAAGAGGTAGAGGACGGCAAGCTGGACGACGTGCACTTTATTGAACTCAACGCCTGCGCCGGCGGGTGCGTGGGCGGCGTGCTGACCGTGGAAAACCCCTATGTGGCCAAGGCCCGCATTCAGCTGCTGCGCAAATACCTGCCGGTCTCCAAAAACCATCTCAACGACGGCTTGGTGCCGGAGGAGATGTTCTGGAGCGAGCCGCTGGAGGAGGCGCCGGTTATGCGCCTCTCCGACGACCTGGCAGAATCCATGCATATGATGGCTGAGATCGACCGTATCTGCGACGGGCTTCCGGGGCTGGACTGCGGCTCCTGCGGGGCCCCCTCCTGCCGAGCGCTGGCGGAGGATATCGTCCGGGGCGTGGCAGGTGAAAACGATTGCGTGTTCCGGTTGCGGGAACAGGTGCGGGCCCTGGCGGCCACCCTGACCGGGCTGGACGCGCCGGCCGACAAGGAGGACAGGAAATGACGGCATCAGAAATGGCGGAAAAGCTGGGGCTGGAGGTTCTGGTGGCCGACGGCGGCGACCATCCGGTCACCGGCGGCTACTGCGGCGATCTGCTCAGCTGGGTCATGGGCCGGGCGACCGA
>DXVY01000246.1 GCA_019417145.1 Clostridiales bacterium | reverse complement strand
GCGACGGGGAGATCACCATCGCCGACGTGATGGAAATCTGTAAGATCCTGGCCCGGCAGGGCTAGGACAGCCGCAGGGGTTTGGGACGCGCGGCCCCGCGCGTCCCAAACCCGCGCCCCGGGAGGGGATTATTGCATAGAAAGCGGGGAGCGGAGTATGGGAAAAAACAAGAATGTCACCCTGCGCGACATTGCGGAGAGGACCGGCTTTTCTATCAATACGGTTTCGCACGCGCTGAAAAACAAAACGGATATCTCCAAGGAGACCCGCGAGCTGATCCAGAAGACGGCGCAGGAGATGGGGTATATCGGCAATGCTTCGGCCAGTTTTCTGCGCTCGGGGATCAGCAAGACCATCGCCATCATATTGGGGGATATATCCAACCCCCATTTTTCCATCATGGTCCGGGAAATTGAAAACTACATCCGGGGGCTGGGTTATACCCCTTTCATCCTCAACACGGAGGAGGATGAGGAAATTGAATACCGGGCCATCCTGTCGGCCGCGCAGAAAAATGTGGATGGCGTCATCCTGTGCCCGGTGCAGAAATCCAAGAATAATATCCTGTTTTTGAAAAAAACCGGCATTCCCTTTGTGCTGATCGGCCGGCGGTTTACCGACCTGGATACCGATTACGTGGTGTGCGACGATGAGAATGGGGGATATATAGCCGCCCGGTATTTATTGGAGCTGGGACATCGGGATATCCTGTTTCTGGACGCGCCGCTCCATATCTCCAGCTCGGCCGAACGGCTGCACGGCTTTCATCGGGCCTTTTTGGAAAAGGGGGCGCCCTATCACCCCGACCTGGTTTACAGCGGCTCGGCCCAGTCCGGCGGCTGGGGGCAGGTGCTGGAGGACGCTCTCAAAAAGCATCCGTCGGTGACCGCCGTGCTTTCCTTTAGCGACCTGATCGCATGGGAAACGGTCCTGACCCTTAACAAAATGGGATTGCGGGTGCCCAAGGACATATCGGTCATGGGCTTTGACAACATCCAGTCCCGCTTCCATTTTCCGGTATTGCTGACCACCGTCAGCTCGTCCAAGCGGACCATGGCGACGGCGGCGGCGGAGCTGCTATTGCAGAAAATCCAGGGGGAGGCCCATGAGCAGATCATTCTGCCCACCAAGCTGATCGTCCGGGAATCCACCCAGCCGCTGCATAAATAAGGATCGCCGAAAGGCGGCAGCCCTTTCCGGCTGTCGCCTTTTTGCTGTAGCTTGAGCGAAAATAAATCACCGGCTATGCCGGTGTGAAAAGAAATTACCCTGACAAAATACGCTGCCCACATTTATGGATTTCACGCAAAATCAAAACTAGATATTGACAGAGGCCGTCGTGTCTGGTATAGTATCATTAACGATAACATTAACGTTAATATATGACGATAAACGAGGAGGGGATCATGTGAACAAGCGAAAGATGATTCGCACGGCCCTGTGCGCCTTTATGGCCGCCACGGTGGCGGTGACCGGGCTGCCGACGGCCTTTGGGGTCGACGGACGGGCTGCGGAAAACGGACTGTGGGCGGAGTATTACAGCGGCACGAACTTTGAGCGCTTTGTGTCCGGCGGCAGGGAGACGACGGTGGACCATGTCTGGGAGAACGGCCGCCTGCCCGCGGGATTGTCCAGTGTGGAGTTTTTCTCTGCTCGCTGGGTGGGCGAGCTGCTGGCCGAGGAGGCGGGGGACTATACCCTGTACACCAACGTGGACGACGGCGCCAAGCTGTATGTGGACGGCGAGTTGGTCATCAACGACGCCGGCCCCCATTTTCCGGCGGAGAACGCAGCTGAATTTCGGTGGGAGGCCGGCAGCCGGCACGAAATAGAGATTGCGTATTACAACGGCGAGCTGGGGGGCACCATGCAGCTTCTCTGGGAGACGCCCTCCGGCCAGAAGACGGTGATTCCGGCGGAAAATCTCTTTCTGATCGACCGCCCAGATACCGATTGGACGATCACAGGGGATACCATAGCCGCCAGAGCGCATATCTATCGTGAGGACCAAACGGCCTACCGGCTGGTCATGGAGGGCTATGACCAGGACGGCGAGCTGGTGGAGACCCTGACCGCCGACCGGCCGTCGGACGACGCCAACCTTTGGACCACCGGGGGCATGACCTATGCGCCGGGTATGTCCTACCGGGCTTATATGACCGACGGGGCGGGCGAGGTGGTCTCCGAGCAGGCGGAGAAGATGTATGGAGCGGACGGCGTGCTGGAGGTGGACGCCGAGGAGGTGACCGGCCGGGTGAGTCCCTATCTCAACGGCGCGGGCATCGAGGACGTGAACCATGAGCTGTACGGCGGCATCTGGTCCCAGATGGTCTACGGGGAGAGCTTTGCCGAGCCGGCCGGTCTGGATATGGAAGGGTTTGTCAGCGCCGGAGGCGAGTGGACCACCCAGGAGACCGAGGACGGGCGGGTGCTGGCTGTGGAGAAGCAGGACGACGGCCCTAAGATGGTGCTGACCGACACCGAATGCGAAAGCGGCGCCTTTTCGGCCGATGTGTATTTTGAGGGCGGCGGCCCGGTGGGCTTTATTGTCAAGGTTCGGGACGCCAAGCCCGGCGCCGACAGCTTTTACGGCTACGAGGTGGGCCTGATGAACGGGACCGTGCGCATCGCCCGCCATGAGAACAACTTTGACGGCATGCGGGATATTCCCTGTGCGGCTTCCCGTCCCGGCCAATGGATCAACCTGAAGGTGGAAACCACCCGGGACAACATCGCCGTGTACGTGGACGGGGAAAAGGTGTGCGATTACCCCACCGTGTCTACGGTGACCGCCGGCGCCATGGGTCTGCGGGCCTGGGACGGCGCGGGCAAATTCAAGAATTTCCGATTCCAGGAAAGCGGCGGCGCGGTGCAGGAGATTCCCGTGCCGGAGATAGCGGGCACGGTCAGCGGCATGTGGCAGTCGGTGGAGCGGGGATCGGCCCAGGGGCAGTTCTCCCTGGATGCAAACGCTCCGTATACCAAGAACCTGACCGGCGCGGGCGCCCAGAGCCAGAAGAT
>DXVY01000245.1 GCA_019417145.1 Clostridiales bacterium | reverse complement strand
TCAGATGTGTATAAGAGACAGGAAAGGGCCGCGGCCCGATCAAAGACGGCCCGCTCCACCCCGTGAGACCGAATGACCAGGGTTTCCCTCGGCGCAGCCTCCTCGGGGCTCTCCACAATCCGCACGCCCCGCTCGCCCAGTTCCTCCACCAGTTGAGGGTTGTGGATAATGGGGCCCAGGGTACAGACCCGCTTGCCCTGGTCCAACAGATCATAGACCATCTCCACCGCCCGATTGACCCCAAAGCAGAACCCGGCGGTCTTGGCCAGGGTGACCGCGGCCCGGCTCACTTTTCGGCCTCCCGCCGGGCGGTCGCGGCGGTATTGGAGCCTTGCTGCACGGAGGCGTCCCTTTGGGTCTGCTTGGCGTCCTCCCCCCGTCCGGCGTCCTCCGTTACCTGTTCGGTCGCTATTTTCGCTTGCCCGGCAGCGTCTTTCTGGGGCGCCGTCCGGCGGGTCTTTTCCTCAGCCGCGGCCCGCCGGGCTGCTTCGCCCGCCGCCCGCTGCTCGGCCGATGGGCCGCCCATTTCCTCCCACATGTTTACTATGGTACCCATAATTTCACCCGTGGCCCTTTTGAGCTCGCTACGGGAATCCAGGTTCACACGCAGTCGCTCATTGGGGATCATATCGCCGTACCGTACATCGATGCGGTGGAAGGGCCTGACCCTGCCGTGGTAATTGATGGCCGCCGGGAGCACATCGGCCCCTGTGGCGTTGGCGATGATGGTTACGCCGGACTTTGCCCGCTGGGGACGGCCCTCTATGTCTCTGGTACGGGTGCCCTCGGGAAAAATCCCTAATATATCCCCCCGGCGGACGATCTCCTCCGCCTTTTCCATGGCGGCCGTATCCCCGGCGCCCCGCTTGATGGGAAAGCCACCCATATTGCGGTAAAACCATCCCATAAATTTATTGTGAAACAGCTCTTCCTTGGCCATAAAAAAGATCTGCCGTTTACAGGTCAGCACCAAAAAGGCGATGTCCAGATAGGAGGTATGGTTGCAACAGAGGATAAATCCCCCCTGTTTTGGAATGACCTCCCTGTGTCGGGGCTTAAACCAGAAGATCAGCTTAGCCAGCGGCCAGCCCAGGGTGCGGACGATTCTATAATAGGGCGTCATGGGAGCCCCTCCTTTTCCAGGCGGCCGAGGCCGCCGCTTTTATTCCATATGCTGTCGGATAATGTTGGCTATACGGTCGGTCGATCGCTCCAAGGTCTCGCCGGTGGTATCCACCCGGATGGCGTCGGGGGCCGGCCGCAGGGGCGCCACCGCCCGGCCTTCATCCTGTGCGTCCCGCTGCTTCATATCCCGCAGCACCTCTTCCAGGGTCACCCGCTCTCCCTTTTCGATCAGCTCCTCAAACCGGCGGCGGGCACGCTCTTCGGGCGAGGCCGTAAGGAATATCTTAACCCTGGCGTCGGGCAGCACCACCGTGCCGATATCCCGGCCGTCCATAACCACATTGTGTGTCCGGGCCATTTGCCGCTGCTGCTCCAAAAGAAACCGGCGGACACAGGGCAGGGCCGATGCGGAGGATGCCATCATGGATACCTCCGGGGTGCGAATCCGGTCGGATACCCTTTCCCCGTTGAGATACACCTGCTGCACGCCCTGCTCAAAGCGTATATCCACCTGCAAATCTGCAAGGGCCGCCTCCACCCGTTCGGTCTCCTCCGCCGAAATGGCCCGTCGCAGCAGATAAAGAGCCACCGTCCGGTATAAGGCGCCGGTATCCACATAGATAAAGCCCAGTTCGGCGGCAATCCGTCGGGCCAGCGTGCTTTTGCCCGCCCCGGCGGGGCCGTCGATAGCAATTGCGATCATATGATTTCCTCCTTAATCCTCCGCCATGCTTTTCCCGGCCAGAAAGCCGGTGGACCAAGCGATCTGCAGATTAAACCCGCCGGTGTAGGCGTCCAGGTCCAACACCTCGCCGGCAAGATAGAGTCCTTTACAACATTTGGATTCCATACTGCCCGGATCCACCTCCTTCACCGGAATGCCGCCTCTGGTCACAATGGCCTCCTGGATGGGACGAAAGCCGGTGACGGTCAGAGGCAGGGCCTTCAGCAGTCCGCAGAGGGCCGTGCGCATCTCCTTTGTGACCTGGTGGACCTTTATCTCCCCAGGTATACGGGACAGGCGCACCGCCACCGGGATCAGCTTTCTGGGCAGCAGATCGCCCAGCGCATTGTTAAAGTCTCTATTCTTATATTTCTCAAAATCCTTTAAGATCCGGGCGTCCAACTGCTCTGCGGAAAGGGCCGGCTTTAAGTCGATAAGGGCGGTGTACACCTCCCTCTCCGGCCGGTCCAGATGGGCGCTGGCCGAAAGGATCATAGGACCGGACAGGCCGAAATGGGTAAACAGCATCTCGCCAAAATCGGTGTAAACCGGTTTCTTTTTTCCCTTTTCCAGTATGGTCAACCCTACGTTTTTTAAACTCAGCCCCTGCAATTCGGCGCACCAGCCCTCATGGACGGTCAAGGGGATCAGGGAGGGAACGCAGGCGGTCAGCCCGTGGCCGGCCTCCTGCGCCAGACGGTATCCGTCCCCATCCGACCCGGTGGCCGGGTAGGAAAGTCCGCCTGTAGCGATGAGGACCTTATCCGCGCACAGCAGACGGCCGTCCTCCAACTCCACCCCCGTGACTCGATACCGGCAGGCAGGTTTGGAGGGTTTCAGCCCTTCCGCCGGAACAGGCAACTCCTCCAGCCTCAGTCTAATCGCCCGGCCCTGCACGATCCGCGCGCCGGCCTTTTTCACCGCCGCTGTCAGGGTGTCCACAACATCCGCCGCCCGGTCGGACGCGGGGAAAACCCGGCTGCCCCGCTCGACCTTGAGGGACAAACCGGCCGCCTCAAAAAACGACATAACGGCCGCGGGCGGGAAGGCCGAAAAGGCGGCGTATAAAAACCGGCCGTTCCGGGGTACGGCTTCGAGAAAGGCGTCCCGGTCGCAGGCGTTGGTCAGATTGCAGCGGCCCTTGCCGGTGATCAGCAGCTTTCTTGCCGGTCGTTCCCGCCGCTCGACC
>DXVY01000244.1 GCA_019417145.1 Clostridiales bacterium | reverse complement strand
GTCCACCGCCTTGACCCGTCCCAGGTCCACGTCCAGGAAGGAGTTGGGGTCGTCGGCGGTAGCCTCCCAATAGGTGTCGATGTGGCCGTCGGTAGCGTTGCCGTACTGGGTGGTGGCGGCGCTGCTGTAGGTCACCGGCCGGCGGTAGGCCAGATCGGTGACAACCGCTTCTCCTTCGGCGGCAATTTCCGCCTTTCCGTTTACAAGACGGTAGCCGTCAGGCAGGCCGCCGTCCGCTTCCAGGCCGAATACGTCGTTTGCATAATACTGATAAGCAGCGGCTTCCTCCTTGTCCTCCCCCATGGGTATTAGAGGATTATCGGTGGCCGCCTTGCCCTCGTCCAGGGGCCGGAAAATAATCGTGTAATTGTCCCCTTCCGACTCCTCGGACAGCTTTTGCAGCGTGATGAAGGAGCCGGCCGGATAGGTGTTGGTAAAAATGTGATAGGTACGGTCGCCGGTGGCCTTCAGCACCTTCCCGGTGTCCTCCCACAGCAGCAGCCAGGAGGGCGTCTGGATGCGGCTGTCCACCGTTATGGCCACCTCAATCTGCCGCTCGGCGTAGAAGCTGACCGCCGCCTTTTCGTCCCGGTAGGTCTGGATGTAATCGCAGCCCCGATATTCGGCCGGTAGCTCGGTGACGGCGTGGTCGGCGTTGGTATAGAGTAGGGAGCCTTCGGAAAGATTCTCCCGCACATGATACCAGCCGTTGGTATCCCAAGGGGGCATGAACCGGCTGATGGCCGGGCGGTCGGGAGAAGAGGCGATAGCCCGGGACTGCATGATGGGGATATAGCAAGGAACGTCCTGGTTCTGTGCAGGCAGTTGCACCCGGCTACCCGCGTCCACATACCGGCGGTAAAGGATGTAAGCACCGCTGGACGTCTCGATGGTGTCGGCGGTCTTTTCGTAATCCGATAACCACCCGTCCGACCCGGCCTCAAGGGAAACCGCCAGATAGAGCCAACCGTCCCGATTGACCGTGCATGCAGCCAGATCGCTGCCTGCAAAGGCCCCGGAAGCCGCTGCCGGCCGTATCCAGGCGCTCCCCGCCAGGCTCTCGGGAATTTGGGTAAATGTATCCGCCTGGTCGCCGTATACGGCATCGCCCACAGCAAGGCCGGTCTCTACGCTCCAGGCCGCCTGATGAGCCGTATCGTTCACCGAAAGGTCCGCGATAGCAGGGTACTCGGCGGTGTCCTCTACGGCGGGCAGCTCGGCTTCGGCGATGGTAAAGTGTTCCAAAAGGACAAGATAGGTCGCCTTGTTCTTTCCCAGATAGCCAAGCTGGATATGCTCGCCCTTCTTCACAGGCTTTTTATATAAATCAAACTGGGTCTTATCCGTATTGTTGACCGACAAATAGAGGTCGGTCTCCACAAAGCCGGCCTTCCGCATCCAGTCGGGCAGCTCCACCGTGCGATCCCAGCCCACATACAGATTGGTATCCGCCGTCACGTCGAATTCCACCAGCGTGTCGCCGGCGCTCCAGAATTTGGATTCCATGGCGGGTCGGATCCAGTCGCAACCCCACAGTTCCTCGGGTATGTAGTCGAAAATAAAGGTGCGGTCGCCGTGACTGGCCTCCCCCAGCTGTAGGTTGGTGCGAACCGACCAGGCCGCGCTGTTGCCCGCGTCATGACATACCATCCCCGTGATGGCCGGCTCCTCTCCCAGCAGCCCCAGCCGTCGCACCGCCGCAGCCAGTTTGTTCGCGCTGGCGGCCGGAATCATAGACTGCTGGTCGCTATCCAGCTGATCATAGGCCTCCTGGGCCTGGCCGATCTGCTCGGCGTCCGCCGGAGTGATTTTATATAGAGGCGGCAGAGCGTCGATCAGGCTTAGGACGGCGGTAACCGCCTGGTCTTCCAGCACCTTTTTCAGGCTGAAGGTCAGGCTGTCCAGTTGCAGGCCGCCCGGCATGGAACCGCCGTAACGGATGGACAGGGTGTGCTCTCCACGGGTTAGTGTCAGCTCCCCCACCTCTTTATCCAGCCAGGAGAGTACGCCGGTATCCCAGTCCTGGTCGGTGACCGCCTGGGTATCCATGGAAAGTTCGCTGACCAACGCGCCGTCCAGATACAGGCTAGCGGTGCGCACAGGCGAATAGATTTCAAACTCGGAGCACTGCGCGCCGTCCGTGCCGGTGTCGCTGATGCCTGTATAGACCGCCCGCACATACCGCGCCTGGGCCGTTGGGAAGGAAATATCCGCATAGTTGCCCGCCAGGGTCTTGCCCTCGTCGGGGCTGAAAGCGCGGGTGGCCGTCTCGCTGAGGGTGGTAAATTCCTCATTGTCGGTGCTCCCAAGCAGGGAAACATCCTGAGTCCGGGCGCCCCAGCGGCTAATCAGCCGTAAACGCGCCAGATGGATGGGCATAACCCTGCCTAAATCCACCTGCACCCAGTGCGGATTGTCGGCGTCTACCGGCCTGCCCGAGGCCCAGTATGTGCCCACATTTTCGTCGGTCACCGTGTTGGTACCCGGCCGGGTACTGCGGCTGTTGGACTGGGTTTTCCCCAAGGACTGGTTTTCCATATACAGGGCCGACCGGATGGACAGGCCATATACGCCCGCCTGGGTCACGTTGAGCGCAAAAGACAGGGCGTCCTCCTCCGCCGACAGGACGGCGTAGCCCGTGCCGCTGTACCCCGAAATACTGTCCGCGGTCTCTGCGGCGCCTGCAAGCGCCCCGCTCTCCAGCTCGAGCAGCGCTTCCTCTGACCCGTCCAGCAAAAAGCGGTCATCCGCAAGGACGGTCAGCATCGCCGTGGCAACCGATCCCATCAAAATGGCCACGGCCAGCAGCAACCCGACAAAACGTTTGGATTTTCTCATGGCTGTTCCTCCTTTGACAAAAGCCCGCTGGGCGGAACTGGATTTTTCTATCTATATCATATAAGTTGCGGCTGGCAATCGCTATGCAAATTCGAAACATTCGCATTGAAAATAATAAATATTTTTATATCGCATCGCGCATGCAATTTATTATTTTTGATCAGTAATCCATTGAAATATTTTATAATTTAAGGTATAATGAGTGT
>DXVY01000243.1 GCA_019417145.1 Clostridiales bacterium | reverse complement strand
GTGGGCTCGGAGATGTGTATAAGAGACAGAACCCGCCCTCCGTCGTGGTCGACGGAGGGCGGGTTGGTCATGTTGACGTTGAGGCCGCTGTCGATCATGCCGGTGTGCATGGGGCCGAACTGAAGCTGGTTGAACAGGAGGGGCTGGCGCACCGCGCGGCGCAGCAGCTCCATCTGGCCGGGATTCTGGTTGCTCACGCCGAAATGGAGCACCTTGCCCTGGGCCTCCAGCCGATCGAAAGCCTCGGCCACCTCCTCCGGCTCCATCAGGGTATCGGGCCGATGGAGAAGCAGCGCGTCCAGGTAATCGGTATGCAGGCGGCGCAGACTGTTATCCACCGCATCGAGAATATGCTCCTTGGAAAAATCGAAGTAACCGGGGCAGATGCCGCATTTGCTCTGCACCCGCATCTTCCCCCGCAAGGCGGGATCCTTTTCCAGTACCCGGCCGAACAGCTCCTCCGACCCGCCGCCGCCGTAAATATCCGCGTGATCGAAATAGGTCACGCCGCAGTCCAGGGCGGTGCGCACGAGGGCATCCGCCTGACCAATATCCAGCTCCGCCAGGTGCATACAGCCCAGGGCGATGGCCGAGACCTCCAGGCCGTTTTGGCCGCCCACTTGCAATGTTTTCTTCATTCTAATGACTCATTCCTTTCCAGAAACCGGGGAATTGTGCCGGTTTCGCTTGCGAAATTCCCGCCTTTGGCGGGAAAGGCACAAAACCCGTTTGAAAGAAAGGCATTCGCCTTTCTTTTATACGTTTTGTAATAACAGCCTGTAAGTTTACAAAATCCCGCCAAACGGCGGGATTTTGGCTTCTTATTTGATAAAGGTGAAGAGCTTGCCGATAACCGGCAGGGGCGTCCGCTCGCCCTTGGCGGCGTGGACGATGCCCAGGATGACCATAGCCGCCACCAGCAGCCACAGCAGGGTGGCAATCAGGCTGAACACCCAGCCCACAAACGGAATCCAGTGGAAAACGCCCAGAATGGAGGCGACAATGCTGACCGCGATGTCGAAGATGCAGAGGATAATGCCCTGATTGGTATGAAATTTCACATCCTCGTTGTCCTTCTCGACGAAGAAGCCCAGGATAAACAGGATGCCGATATAATCCAGGATGGTAATCAGCTTGACGGTGGAATTGTTATTGTTCATAGTCGCAGCGCTCCTTTATCCAGTATGTATAATAAGCCGAAAATATACCATTAGGGAAGAAAGAAAACCTGCTCTAGGCGGGGCTGGGCGCCGGTGCAGGGGTCCATCTCCATGACCATGACGTCCTTCATATACGCGTTCCAGCGATCCACCACCGGGCTGCCGGCCTGCACGCGGGCAGCGTATTCCACCCCTTTTTCACACTCGTAATAGCCGAACAGGTCGTTGCCCACGTTCCAGATGGTGTAATTGGAAATGCCGGCCTCTTTCAGCACGGCCTTAAGCTCTGGCCACAGCGCAGCATGGCGGCGTTTGTATTCCTCCAGCTGGCCGTCCAGCACCTGGGCCTTCCAGGCATAACGCTCCATAGGTCATCTCTCCTTACCTTTCAATGGAATTATTATAGCAGGTTTGCCGCCAAAAAGAAACGGGGGAATGTAAATTCCGGGTGAACTTCCTCTTAAGATTTTCGGGCGGACGGCGCAAAACGCCAGGAACCCCGAGCGGCCTAGGGCCGCCCGGGGTTCCTGTATTCTATGGGCTTATGGGGGGGGCAATTAGAAGGTGACGTCGGTGCCGTAGTACGCGCAGGTCAGGACACCGAGCATCTCCTCGTCGCTGACCGGACGGGGATTGGAGGCGGTGCAGGGATCCAGCACCGCGTTGTGGGCGATGGCCTGGCAGTGGGCCTTGAAGTCTTCCTCGGACACGCCGTTCGCCTGGTAGGTCTGGGCGATACCCAGCTTGGCGTTCATGGCGCGGACGGCCTCGACCAAAGAATCGGTCAGCTGTTTATCGGTGGCGCCGGGCAGGCCCAGCGCGCGGGCGATCTGCGCGTAACGGGACATGCAGACGCGGGAGTTGAACTGGATCACGCTGGGCAGCAGGATGGCGTTGCAGCAGCCATGAGGAATGTGGAAAATCGCGCCCGTCTTATGGGCCAGGCTATGCGCGATGCCCAGCAGGGCGTTGGAGAAGGCCATGCCGGCCAGGCACTGGGCGATATGCATGGCGCCCCGGGCTTCCTTGTCGCCATGGTAGGAATCGATCAGGTTGTCAAACACCGAGGAAATCGCCTGGAGGGCCAGGGGATCGGAGAACTCCGACCGGGCGGTGGCCACATAGGCCTCAATAGCGTGCGTCAGCGCGTCCATGCCGGTGTGGGCGGTGAGGGTCTTCGGCATGGTCTGGGGAATATCGGTATCCAGGACAGCCACATCGGGGGTGATTTCAAAATCAGCGAGCGGGTACTTGATACCGGTGGAATAATCGGTGATGACCGAGAACGCCGTCACCTCAGAGGCGGTGCCGCTGGTGGAGGGCACGGCCACGAAGATAGCCTTGGTGCGCAGGCGGGGCAGGGAGAAGGGCTCTTTGATGTCGTCAAAGGTTTTCTCCGGGTACTCATAGAACACCCACATGGCCTTGGCGGCGTCCATGGGTGAGCCGCCGCCGATGGCGACGATGACATCCGGCTCGAATTCCCGCATGGCCTTGGCGCCGTCATACACCCGCTCGATGGAGGGATCGGGCTCCACGCCGTCGTACAGCCGGGTTTGCAGGCCCGCGGCCTTCAGGATATCCTCCAGCTTCTGCAGAAAGCCGGTCTTTTTCATGGAGCTGCCGCCGGTGACGATGAATGCCTTCTTGTAGCCTTTGAGATTTTTCAGTTCCTCCATAGCGCCGGGACCAAAGTACAAATCGCGGGGTAACGTGAAGCGTGCCATAAGCGAACGTCCTCCTTATGTATGATAGTTTATCGGTCGATCGAGTCGTTAATAATTTAACAACTCAATTTGTTATTATTTTAACACTCTCTAGAAAAAATTGCAAGCGGTTGACACACTATTAAAAATTTTTTCACAATTGTATGTCAAGGCGATCCGGAGAGACGAG
>DXVY01000242.1 GCA_019417145.1 Clostridiales bacterium | reverse complement strand
CAAACACACCCGAACCGACAATTATAATGTTCGCCTTTGTCCTAGTTGGTGGAGATAAGCGGGATCGAACCGCTGACCTCTTGAATGCCATTCAAGCGCTCTCCCAGCTGAGCTATACCCCCATATTTATCGCCCTTCTGACGACGAATTGTATTCTATCATATCTCGATTAAAAATGCAAGGGGTAATTGCAAAAAAAAATTTGAAAATTTAAGGCAATGCCCTTGACTTTTCCGCGAAAATGCTTATAATAATTAACGTTGCCCCCATGAGGGGATTTGTTTCTATTGCGGAATTGTGTAAGGGTAGCACGACAGACTCTGACTCTGTTTGTCTGGGTTCGAATCCTAGTTCCGCAGCCAATAAAAGGGACCTGAAGCTGAAATATGCTTCGGGTCCTTTGTTTTTGTGTGGGAAGACCGGATGCCCACGATTGCCCACGATTGCAGCCCGGCGTATCCGGCGATTTCGTACCCTCTCACGCCCACAGGTTCCCTTGGGTTGGGTTTAGTTTCCCAGCCCGACCGCGGGGGGATCGGGCTCGCATCCGTACCCGCTACCGTAAATGGACGGCGGCTTGGCCGGAAAGCACCTATTTCTCTCTCCTGCAAACAAGAGGTTTTTCCGTGGCAGGCGGGGAACAGAAAGGGCATGAACACAATCGAAGGCCTGACCGGCGGGCAGTCCACGCCCTTACTGTACCAGACGCCCGGGGGGACCTTTGTGCGGCTGGGGGAGGCCATGCTGGACGGCAGCTACATCGGCACCCAGCTCCTCCCCGCCCGTGACCGGCTGCTGCAGGCCACCTTTGTGCCCCAGCAGGAGGGCGATGTGAACACGGCGGCTCCCTTTACCTCTCCCTGGCGCACGGTGACGGCCGGCGACCTGGGGGCCATGATAGAGGGCAGCATGACCGAGAATGTCAGCGATGACCCGGCGGCGGAGGAAGACTATTCCTGGGTGGAGGCCGGCGCGTCGTCCTGGAGCTGGATCATAGCCAGCAGCGCCTGGAACCCGGAGCCCCAGCACGACCCGGAAATCATCAAGGAATATATTGACCTGGCAGCCGAAATGGGCTGGAAGTATTACATTATGGATGCGGGCTGGCAGCCCCAGTCGACCACAGGGGACACCAGCTATGAGGGCTACTACGACTGGATAGATGAAATCGTGGCCTATGCCAACGAACGGAACGTGGGCCTTATCGCCTGGGTGCTGGCCGACGACCTGAATACCCCCGAGAAGCGGCTGCGGCTGGACGACTGGGCGGCCAAGGGCATCAAGGGCATCAAGGTGGACTTTTTCGACCGGGAGACCCAGGACCGGCTGGAGCTGCAGGAGACCATCTATGAATACTGCGCCGACCTGGGGCTGGTGGTCAACGCCCACGGCACCAACAAGCCCACGGGAGAAGTGCGCACCCATCCCAACGTGCTGACAAGAGAGGCCATCCGGGGCCGGGAGTACGGCGGCCTCAGCGTGGAGCAGTACACCATGCTGGCCTTTACCCGCACGGCCATCGGCCCGGCCGACGTGACCGAGACGGTCTACCCCGCTGGCGGGGAGACGGCCGGCTTCATGAACGCCCTGCCGGTGCTGGTGCAGAGCGGCATCCACTGCTTTGCCGGCGCCCCCGAGGACTATCTGAATTCCCCCGTCTACACCCTGTATAAAGACATCCCCGTGGCCTGGGACGACACCCGGCTGGTGGACGGCTATCCGGGGGATTTTGTGGCCCTCATGCGCCGCAGCGGGGAAAACTGGTACGGCGCGGCCATATCGGTAGAGGCCCGGACGGTGGAGTTCCCCCTGGATATGCTGGGGGAGGGCGATTACTACGCCCTGATTTATAAGGAAGGGGAATCTCGGAGTGAGATGGCCCTTGCTGTCCAGAAGGTCACCCGGGAGGATGTGCTGCAGGTGCCGGTCATGGAGAATGGCGGCTGCGCTGTCAAGGTGGTCAAGGAGCTGCCCAGCGGCCCCGAGACGATCACCCTGTCCGAAGAGCAGATGACCCTGGAGGAAAAGGAGACCCGGCAGCTGACGGCCGAAATCACCCCGGCCGATGCGGAAATCAAGCAGGTTTTCTGGACCTCCAGCGACGAGAGCGTGGCCACGGTGTCGGCCGACGGGACGGTTACCGGCGTAGGGGAAGGCCTGGCGGTGATTACGGCCGTCTCGGCTGTGGATCCGTCGGTGGCGGCCACCTGTGCCGTGCGGGTCACCGGCCCCCGCTATACCCTGAATGCCGACCAGTGGTCGGTCATCCGGGAAAATGCGGATACGCGCCGGTTTGCGGATGAAAACACGGTGGAAATCACCATGGAAATGGGCGACCTGGGAGAGCCGGAGGATTCCCCCAAGGTCATCAAGAACCTGTTTTATCTCACACCCGAAGCGGGGGACTTTACCATCACCGCCAAGGTGGGCGGCGGCATGACCATGGACTATCAGACGGTGGCCCTGGTGGCCTTCCTGGACGACTCCCATCTGGTGGGGACCATGCGGCGGCACCACAGCGGGTTCGGCGGCAATGTCTTTGACCACATGACCTATCTGAACGGTTACAATGAGCAGACGGCAGCCGACCCCAACTGGCAGCAGGACGCCTGGCTGAAACTGGAGAAGCGGGGCAGCACCTTTGTCTCCTCCTACAGCTACGACGGCCAGAGCTGGACCGAAATCGCCCAGGTGGACGGCGGCGAAGTGGGGACGGCCGGTCCCGAGACCCTGAAGGTGGGCGTATACGCCAGCGTGGGCAGCGGGGAAAATGCCCAGATGGTCATGCCCATATCCGACTTTACCTACGCCGGCCCCGACGGCACAGCCCAGCCCATCCCCTTTGCCGTGGACAACGGCGAACCTTCCACGCCGGAAGAAATCCTGGAGGAGGCCAAGGCTGCGGCCGAGGCGGCGCTGGAGGGTCTGGCGGCAACCAATGAGACCACGGCGGACGACATCCTGGCGGCGGTGGCAGAAGCCGTGGGCGAGGATGTGGACTGCGCCTGGGATGAACCCTTCCAGCTGACGCCGGCCACCGATGAAGCTGCGGGCAGCATTAC
>DXVY01000241.1 GCA_019417145.1 Clostridiales bacterium | reverse complement strand
ATATATCACCGTGATCGCTAAACAGCCGGATAAACAGACCGGGGAAAAGGATCACCGCGACCCAGGCCGCCAGGGAGTACGCGCCTGCGATCAGGGAGGTGAACAAAATGCCGCGCCGCACCCTGTCATATCGGCGGGCGCCGTAATTATATCCCAGCACCGGCTGAGAGCCGTTGGTGATGCCCATGGCCGGCAGGCTTATTATTTCCCGCACCGAGTTTAAGATGGTCATGATCCCTATGTACAGATCGCCGCCATAGCTCTTCAGGGTTACATTGCAGACAACCTGGGTCAGACTGTTGGTGCCCGACATAATAAAACCGGACATGCCCAATCCGGTGATGCGCCTGACCAGCCTGCCCTCCGGCTTCAGATATCCCCGCCGAATCCGCAGAATGGCCTTTTTCCCCGTCAGGAACCGCAGCACCCACAGCGCCGACGCTCCCTGGGAAATAACCGTAGCTATGGCCGCGCCTCGCACCCCCATGCCCAAAACAAATATAAACAGGGGATCCAGAAGAATATTGAGGACCGCCCCCACCATGGTGGTCAGCATGCCGATTCGGGGAAAGCCCTGGGAATTGATAAAATAGTTCATGCCCGTTCCCAGCATGGCAAACGGCGTCCCGATCAGATAAACGGTCAGATACTCGTCTGCGTATGCATAGGTGTCCGCGCTGGCGCCAAAGGCGTAAAGAATGGGGCGTTTACAGGTATAACAAATCGCCATGATCACAAAGGAGAAAAGAAACAGCAGGGTAAAGGTATTGCCCATGATTTTCTCGGCCTTCTCCTTCTCCCCGGACCCTCGGGCGATGGAGCACAGTGGCGCGCCACCCATGCCGAAAAGGTTCGTAAAGGCCGTTACCAAGGATACGATGGGGAAAATCAATCCGATGCCGGTGAGAGCCAGGCCGTCCGATCCGGGCAGGTGACCGATATAGATCCGGTCCACCACATTGTAAAGAAGCTGGATGAGCTGGGCGATGGTCAGCGGGACGGCCTGCAACAGGATATTCTTGCCTACCCCGCCTTTTGAAAAGTCATTCTCCAAGCGCTTCCCTCCTCTCCAGCAGCCGGACAAAAGCCAGCCGGTCCCGTAAAATAACGGGGCCGGCTGGGCTTGTCTATTGTATAAGGCCGCCAATCGCGGCCGACTTCGCGGGTGTCACGGGAGATAGCCCCCGTCGCTCTTACTTGCTGTCCGGCACTTCCTTGTACAGGTTAAACCGGAACAGAAGACTTTCGTCCTCGGGGTTCGAGCAACGAATGGTGGCCTCCGCAATGACGGCGCCCTGCAAAATGTTGGCGATACCAGCCATTTGGCACAGCTTGGATTTCAGATTGAGCACGTCGCCCTCGCTGGTCTCCAAAAACACGTCGCCCTTACAGGAATCCAGGGTCTTGATGAAATCGGCAATGTCGATGTCATGCAACTGCATCATACGTCCCATTGCGCATCCCTCCTTCAGTAATAATCTGTAATTTGATATAATCTCCTTACGTACCTTATCATACGATATCTTTTATGAAATGTCAACCAAAATAACTTCCAATCTTTGTGCAAATATTCCGTCCGCCTGTGTGAAAGATGATGAAAAACACAGCCGCTTTTCACACAAACGACAGTTCCGCTTGTAATCGGTCGCAGATTTCCCGCGCAAAAGGTCCCGCAAGCGGCATAAACGGCCGCTGTAAACCATATGATGGACTAGAAGCCGAGGACAAACCCGGAACGGAGGACTGCGCATGTTCATATTAAAAATCTGCATGATTGTGGGCGCCTGTATCTACGGCCTGTGCGCCCTGGTTTTTCTCATCCGCACAAAAAAGCCCCTGCGAAATTTTTTGCTGTCCGCCGCTGTGGGGCTGGCGGCCCTGCTCATTATCCATTTTACCGGAACCTTCACCGGCGTGGATCTGCCCCTGAATCCATGGACGGTGCTTTGTTCGGCTGCGGCCAGCATTCCCGGCGTGCTGCTACTGTTGGGCATGCGGATGGTCTGGATGCTCTAGCCCTGTTCCTCCAACAGACACACGGCGTGGGCAGCCATCCCCTGCCCGGCGCCGGTGAACCCCAGCCCCTCCTCAGTGGTGGCCTTGACGTTGACAGCGCTCGGGGCAATCCCACAATCGGCGGCGATATTGGCCGACATTTCGTCTATATAGGGCCGGAGCCTAGGCGCCTGGGCCAGAACGGTGGCGTCGATGTTCTGGATCCTGTAGCCGGCCGAACGCAGCTTTTCCGTCACCTGGCACAACAGCATGCGACTGTCGGCGTCCTTATATGCGGGATCGGAATCGGGAAAGTGCAGGCCGATATCCCCCATCCCTGCCGCGCCCAACAGGGCGTCGCTGATCGCGTGCAGCAGCACGTCTGCATCCGAATGCCCCAGCAGCCCCTTATCCCAGGGAATCCGCACCCCGCCGATTACAAGGGCCCGGCCTGGGACCAGGCGGTGCACATCATATCCATGTCCAATTCTCATATGTTTTTCTCCCCATACATGAAAAGCGCCTCGGCGACGGCCATGTCCTCCGGCGTGGTGATCTTGATATTGGCGTAATCCCCCTCCACCAGGTAGACCGGCTTTCCCGCCGCCTCCACCACGGCGCAATCGTCGGTGAGGGTCTCCAGCGCATCGCCGGCCAAGGCGGCCGCCTCTCGATAAAGGGGAAGGGAAAACGCCTGGGGCGTCTGCACCAAACGCAGACGGCTGCGCTGTGGGGTAGACAGCACCCTGCCTGTAGATTCCGTCTCTTTTACCGTATCCTTAACCGCGACGGCACAGGCCGCCGCCTTGTACAGCTCGGCCCCGTCCAGCACCCGATCGATGACCGCCTGGGTTACCAGCGGACGGGCGCCGTCGTGGATAGCGACCATTTCCTCCCTGCACAGGGCCACCCCCTTCTGCACCGATTCGGCCCGGGAGGCTCCTCCCTCCACCAGATCGGTCAGCTTGGTGATCTCGTATTCCCCGGCCATTTTCTGGATGTCCCCCATGTCTTCGGTCCTGGCCACCACAATGATCCGGCTGATGCGGCCGTTCTTTTGAAAGGCCAGCATGGAC
>DXVY01000240.1 GCA_019417145.1 Clostridiales bacterium | reverse complement strand
GGGGAATAGTCGGTCTGCCGCCCCTCAAAGACCGGATCCAGCGTGATGGCGGTGAGGGAGAAGGGGGTGGGGAAGAATTCCCGCAGACGAGCCAGGGCCACGAGCAGCACCAAGCTGTCCTTACCGCCCGATACCCCCACGGCCACCGACGCGCCGGCGGGCAGCATATCGTACCGCTCCACGGCGGCCCGTGTCAGGGACAGGATGGATGAAAACGGATCAGCCATAGCGAAATTCCTCCAAGCGCGCCCAACCGGGCGTTTTCCCCCATCATACCGGTTTTGAACCGCCGGCGCAAGGGGGGAAGCCGGGGAATCCTCGAAAATCGGATCCGAAAGTACGGGAAACCTTGTATTTGTCTGAAGGATCGGGTATACTGAAAGAAAGTCCGGGAAAGGGCGTGCCAGGCGGCCCGCCACGCCGGAACAGCCGGCGTCAAAATGGACGTTTGTCGGCCCCTCTTGACACGCCGGGTAATATGATGTAACATGGTATCCAAAACCAGATAAAACGGGAGGCTGCTGTATGAGCTACAGAATTACCACCGATTCCACCTGCGATATGCCCCGGGAATTTTATACGGAGCATTCTATCCCCTGCGTAGGTCTCGGCTTTCAGATAAACGGTAAGGAGTACCGGGAGGGCAGCGAGGACTGCATGCCCATTCATGATTTCTACGAAGCGCTGCGCGGCGGCGCCCAGTCCACCACCATGCAGGTCAATACCTACGATTTTATCGATTTTGTGGAGCCTTATCTGCAGGCGGGGGAGGACGTGCTGCATCTCTGCTTCTCCAGCGGGCTGAGCGGCACTTATGAATCGGTGGAGCGTGGCGCGGCGGAGCTGCGGGAAAAATACCCGGATCGCACCATTTTGGTGGTCGATTCCCTGGCCGCGTCCATGGGCGAGGGCTTGCTGCTCTATTACGCCCAGATGCATAAGGAAGCGGGCATGACCATCCAGGAAAACGCGAAGTGGCTGGAGGACAACAAACTGCATCTGTGCCATTGGTTCACGGTGGACGATCTGATGCACCTGCATCGGGGCGGCCGGGTTTCCAAGGCTTCCGCTATTTTCGGCTCCCTGCTGGGGATCAAGCCGGTACTTCATGTGGACGACGAGGGGCATCTCATTCTCATGAGCAAGAGCCGCGGCCGTCAGGGCGCCATGGAGGCGCTGGCCGCCAAAATGAAGGAAACGGTGAATGACGACGTGTCCGATCAGATGATCCTGATCAGTCACGGCGACTGCCTGGAGGATGCCGAAAAGCTCAAGGCCATCGTGCAGCAGGTCACCGGCGCGCGGCATTTTATGCTGCACACCATTGGCACCGTGATCGGCAGCCATTCCGGCCCCGGAACACTGGCCCTCTTTTTCCTGGGAAAGCATCGATAAACGGCTACATGACAAAGCAAAGCGGAGGGCTTGTCCCCTCCGCTTTTTCTTATCTATCCGAAAAGCTCTGCCGCTGAAACCGCTGTTCCAGCGCAAACTGCATCACGGCGTTTCGCTGGATGCTGTCTAGCTGGCGGTAAATGTTGAGGAAGGCCAGTTCCTCCTGGGTGAGATCTACCAGAGAGCGAGAGGTCTCCGTGTTATCGCGGGGATAATGGTTGTCGTGAAGCGTCACCGAAGCGGAGGCATCCCGGTCGCGGCCCAAAAGAAAGTCCACACTAACATTGAAAATACGGGAAATACGCAGCAGCGTGTCATAATCCGGCTTGGTTTTATCAATTTCATAGTAAGCATATGTGGAACGGTCTATACTCAGGCTCTGAGCCACCTGCTTCTGTGTCAGATTGTTGGACTTGCGCAGCATGCGCAGACGTTCGGAAAAGACAGAACGAGCCCGTTTGTCATTGGACATACTGATGCCCCCTTCCCTCCAAGTATATCATGGCCGTTTTCCAAATGCAGTACATGTGAATTTTAACCACCAATATGTGAAATATATTCACTTATTTCCGGTAGTATTTCCAGAAGAGCCGCAATTATGCGGAAATTTTTTCCTACAATTAGGCTGAAATATGAAGGATTGTTGTGGAATCTGCATCGTAAGAAAGTTGCGGTAAAATCTTAGCCAGCTGTGAACTCATCCGAATTATCCGTTTATATTAGCCATTTTTTACCTTTTTATCCGGTGGGCGGATATTTTTCATTGAGGAAAAGCCGCGGCAAACAACAACATATAGAAAAAAAGGGACAGGATTGCAAATTTATGCAATCCCGTCCCTTTGCCTATACGACAATACGTTGTAGAATTTTCAAGCGGCCAGACCATCCTGCCGCGGTGCTTTTTCCTTCTTAAAGACCCAATGCTTTTGAATGGGGAAACTGATTAGGAACAGCAGCATATCGATGGGAATTTTCACCACGGTACTGTTCCATCCGGTCAGGTGGGTGAAAAAGCTGACCCCCTGGGCGGACAGGAACAAAATGACCACCGCCAGTGCGTAATATTTAACCAGCGTAACCGCGCCGTTGGCCTTGCTCTGAAAAACCAGCTTTCGATTGAGCAGGTAGTTCCACAAGGAAGATATCACGCGGGCGGCTGCCGTGGCGATGAGGATGGCGTACGTGATTTTGATATGGGGCACATCGGTCGTCAGCAGCTCCGGCGCGGCCAGGCGCAGCACCCAGCTGAGCATGGTAAACATGATGATATCCACCAAAAAGCTGGACACGGAGGAAAAGAGAAATTTGCCGAAAACCGCATAGATCTTGATAGAATCCAGCACCGGATGAAAATGAGAGGACGCGTTCTCTTCGATATAAACGGTTTCGATCGGCACCTCCCGCAGCGGGATTTTGTCCTCGGCGCAATCGATGAGCATGTTCATCTCATATTCGAACCGCTCCCCCTTGGTGGTCAGGAAGCGCTTAACCAGCGGGGAAGACATGGCCCGCAGACCGGTCTGCGTGTCAGAAATCCGAACGCCGCACAGCAGCCGGAACACATTGCGGGTGATGACGTTGCCATAATGGCTCTTAAAGGGGACATCTTCTTTCGAAAAATCCCGGCTGCCCAGGATCAGGGCCTCGGGGTGGGCCAGCATGGCGTCGCAGCATGCCCGGATATCCGGCACCTTATGCTGGCCGTC
>DXVY01000024.1 GCA_019417145.1 Clostridiales bacterium | reverse complement strand
ATCAATAATATACCCAAACTCCTTGTCTTCGCCGTCCAGACGGTTTACGCGGCAAATGGCCTGGAACAAGCCATGGTCCCGCATAGATTTGTCAATATACAGATAGGTGGCGTGCGGCGCATCAAAACCCGTCAGCAGCTTGTCCACTACAATCAGCAGCTTCATCTGTTCCGGCTGCTTGACGAATTTTTCCTTGACCTCTTTTTCAAAGACCTTCGGGTCCTTGCCGCCCAGCATTTTCATGTAGATCTCATATTGCTCCACAGTCTCGGTCTCGCCGTCGTCGCCCACGGTTTCGGTGCGGATATCGCCTGCCGCCGGTTCGTAAGAAGTCACAATGGCGCACTTGCCCTTCAGTTCGGTCTCCTGGAATAATGCATAGAACTTGCAGGCCTGATAGATACTGCCGGCAACCAGCATGGCGTTGCCCCGCCCATCGTGCAGGCGCGGCTTTGTCTCCATGTCAAAGACGATGTCGGCCACAATCTGACCCAGGCGGGCCTTGGAGCTGAACATTTTTTGGAGATTTCCCCACCGTTGTTTCAGCTTGGCCTTTGCCACGCTTGTCAGCCCTTGTGTTTTGGCCTCAAACCAAGCGTCAATCCGATCCTGCCCGACCACATTCTGCTCAACCTCACGGGCTTCATAGCGCAGATCCAGGACCACCTTATCCTGTACCGCCTCATCAAACTTGTAGCGATGGATATAAGGCCCGAAGACCTCCAGGCTGGTTTCCTTGTCCTTTTTCATCAGCGGCGTGCCGGTAAAGCCGATAAAGGTGGCATTGGGCAAAGTCGTTTTCATGGCTTTGTGGAGTTTGCCGGATTGGGTGCGGTGGCACTCGTCCACAAACACATAGAAATCGCCTTTGGGCGAAAAGTTTTCCGGCAGCGAACGCTTCAGTTCCTCAATAAAACCCGTGTAATCGGCCTCACCGCTCTTGTTTCGATTCTTTTTGCCGAACTTTTGAATCAGCGAACACATCATCACGGGCGAAGTATCGTTGATCTTCTGGATCAGCTCGCCGCCCCGGCGAATGCGGACGATACGCTCATTTACCCCGGCAAATACCTGCTCGATCTGTATATCCAGCTCGTCCCGGTCGGTAATGATCAGGATGCGGCTGTTGGGGATATTCTCCTTGATCCACCTGCTGAGCCACACCATGGTGAGCGACTTTCCGGACCCCTGGGTGTGCCAGATGATGCCGCCCGCATGCCGCCGCACAAAATCCCGGGCCGCCATATTGCCGAAGAACTGATTGGGGCGGCAGATCTTTTTTCTCCCGTTGTCAAACACCATAAAGTTGTGCAGCAGTTCTATGAACCGCTCTTTCCGGCACAGGGAAATCAGGTTTTTGTCCAGGCGAAGCGGATATTTTTCGATTTGAGCGCGTACCGCTGCCGAAACTTCATCTGTGGCGTTGGGATCTTCTTTCCAGGTGAGGAAGTGCTTTTCCTGCGTTCCGGTTGTTCCGTAGCGGAGGCCCTCGGAATCATTGCCCGCCAGAACCAGCCCGACGGTGGCAAAAAAGCGCATAATCATATCCGGGCGCTGATTGGTCAGGCTCTGGCGGATGCCCTCCGATATGGAGACCGTGCTGCGCTTCAGCTCCATCACCGCAAAGGCAATCCCGTTGATATACAGCACCAGATCGGGGCGCTTGTGTTTGACAGTCACTTCCTCGGCAATGTAAAAGTCGTTTTCCAGCGGATGCTCCCAGTCCACAAACTGGACGGTGCTCTTATGCTGACCGATGGACGCGCCGGACTTGACCCCGTAGCGCAGCTTTTTATAGGTCTGTTCGTTGAGATCGCAGAGGTTCACCGACTGATCGCCGGCGGCATCCTGTAACTCCTTCAGGGCGCGGTTGATGAGCACCGGCGAATATCCCTTTCGGGTCAGGAATTTCGTCAGCAGTTCGGTTTCGATGTTGGTGTTTTCCCGATCGGTAAAATCGCCCAGATAGGTGTAGCCGAGTTCTTGTACAAATAATTTGATGACACGCTCCTGCGTAGCTTTTTCCCGTTGGCCGACGCTCATAATGAAGTCACCTCAAAGCTTTTCCGTCTTTGCTGTTTCATCTGTGGCAATATTTTCATCTTCCACCAGCCGAATCCGCCCGGTGAGCAGTTCCTGCATCATGCCCTGCTTGATCTGTTGGTACTTGGCCAGTTTCTTTTCCAGCTGCTCAATTTCGCTGTCCATGTCAGAAAGAACTTGGGCTATGGCTTGTTGTTCCTCTACCAAAGAGGGAAATTTCAAAATCAGCGCGGCAACATTCGCTTTACTGATAGACGACACTTTAATTCCCGTAATGAACGGTAGCATTTGACTATGAAAACACTCTGCATTCATATAATAACCAAGGAATTTAGGCGCAAAAATGATCTTGGGCCGACACAACATGGTGTGCTGCCCTGATAAAACTTTTCCGCAAACATTTACTAGCTCAACACATTTGCCAACAGTGCTATCTTCTGCTGTATCGGCTATAATGACATCGCCACTTCTGGCATAACTGGATTCAGAATATTTTTTTACAGAAACCGTCTCCAGCAAATATGGCACATCCGTGTTGGACATATCCAAATAGACTCCATACTTCATCAAAATGTCACCGTAGTGGATATTCTGAATGGTTCCGGTATCCGTCATTTGATCTCTTGTAAATGCATTTGTGGAGAGAAAGTCAAAGAGGTCTGCAAATGAAGCTTCATCCCACTCTCCGCAAAATCCAGGCAATCGTCTTTTGCCTGTAAGCAGTTCCTGCATGGCTCCTTGCTTAATTGCTTTCTTTTTCTCAATCAGCTTTTGCAGGGAGGAAATCAGGCTGTCCACATCAGAAAGAGCCTCAGCAATGGCGGCTTGTTCTTTCATTTCCGGCAAAACAATAGGAGCCTTCTTGAAAATATCCATACCTACCAGGTTCTTCATGGCACCGCCTTGGGTATCATCAATTATCTTCTGTTGAAATTTATCCCACTGAAAATATTTGTAAAAATAAGTAGGATTGATTTTCTCAGTATTTATTGTCAGTTTCAATAGTGCTTGGTTGATTATTCCCTTTGGAAAAGTTGATGGTATCTGATAAATCTTTCCTATCGTCCCAGAACAACTAATAATATAATCGCCATTTTTCACAGCAAAGCGAGACATTTCTCTGTACTTATTTTCATCAACATAATAGCTTCCTATATTTACTGATTGATATATCGCATTGCGTTGCTCGTATACTTTATATCCAAAAGGAACAAAAATTTCTTTTTTTAGTGCACCACCAAATGGACCACGAACAACTCCGTTTGGAACGCAAATATCTTCTAATGTTCCAATACTCCATGTATCTGGGTAAGAGTATCTTTTCACCACACAAACCCCATCCTTTCCAGATGCGATTTGACCTTGGCTTCGTACTGGTCTACTTCATCCTCGCATTCCTTCAGGGTATACGCATACCGCTCCACCAGCTGGGTCACACGGGAGGAAAGATGATGGGACACCGCCTCGTGAATGGCGTCAATTCCACTGTAAATAGAGTCAAACCACTTTTCCTCCACCAGCAAATGGCGGATTTCCTCCAGCGTCAACTGAGGATATTTTTTCCCCAGCTTGGTGTCCAGGTCTGCCTCAGCCTGTTTCATTGCCTTCTTGTAATTGCTTTCGGCATCCAACAGATTCATATACTCCTGCAACGCCGCCAACTCTTCCTTGGCGGCCGGGTCTTTTTTGATTGTCTTGATTCGGGCGCTGACGGTGGCTTTTTTCAAATCGTCCAGCTGAGAAAACAGCCCGTCCTCGCCGCCGTTTTCCTCGGCCAGTTCTTCCCGCCTGGCCGATACTTCATCCAGCTGCCCGCGCAGGGTATCCAGCGCCTTGACATCCTCGCCGAAAAAGTGCATAGCAATCAAAGCCTTGGGGAGCAGCTTGCCCTCAAAGCCTTTGACTTTATCGGTTTTGATCTCCACGGTCTGGCCGTTTTCTTTCTTCTTCTTGGTCACATACGCATAGTCAATTTCCCGCCCGGCCTCATAGCCGTCGTAACAGACCGCATACACATCGTCCTGCATGGTTTCCGCCCAATACTCCATCAGCACCTCATAGACATCATACTTGTCCATCAGCGGTACGGAGGCAAAGGCGTCGAGAAGCAGCTCGGAAATCTTGCCAATCAGCTCTTTGGGGTGAACTTCCCGGCTGAGCGCCGTCAAATCGGCAGTGACAGCCTCTTTCCACCGGGAATAGGCGGCATCCACCTGGTCGGCGTGGCGGATAAATTCCGGGTGGGAGGTGATTGTGGAAACGACCGCATCCTTATGTACCGCCGGGCGCAGATACCCCGGGCGCAGCGGCTGGAAAAGAATCTCCTTCAAAGAGGGGTACACCGTCCAATATGCCGCCATGCTGTCCACATCGGTTTCCGGAATGCCGCCGTTCAGATGGGCGTTGATATCCTGTAAATCTTCCGGTTCGCTGCTGTCGATATAGCGCGGGATATTCAGGTTGTACGCGTTGACGTCTTTGATCTCCTCATTGGGCACAAACCGGGCGTACTTGGGATCCGATTCATCCATCGCCAGGAATGTGGTCACAATTTTGTGAATATCCTGTTCCCGCAGACGGTTCTTGTTTCCGTCCTTCACATAGCCCTTGCTGGCGTCGATCATGAAAATGCCGGTGCGCTGGGCGGCGTCCTCCTTGTCCAGCACCAGAATGCAGGCGGGGATACCCGTGCCATAAAACAGGTTGGCCGGCAGGCCGATAATGCCCTTGATATAACCCCGGTCAATGATCCTTTTGCGAATGTCAGCCTCTGCATTACCGCGGAACAATACGCCGTGGGGCAGAATGATTGCCGCCTTGCCGTTGGACTTTAGAGACTTCAGAACATGCAGCAGCCAGGCGTAGTCGCCGTTTTTCTCCGGCGGCACGCCTAACACCGTTTCACTGTATCGCCCATAGGTGTCGGGAATGGTGATGCCGTCCATCCAGGATTTGTCCGAAAAGGGAGGATTGACCACGATATAGTGAAAGGTTTTCAGCAGTTCCGGGTTGTTTTCGTCTTTGTACTGGGGCGCGGACAAGGTGCTTTTATTGCCGACAATGACACCGGCCCCCTTGTTGTGCAGAACCAGGTTCATGCGGGCCAGACCGGCGGTGGAGTTATCCTTCTCCTGCCCATAGATGGAAATTTCACAGGGAGCCTCGTCCGCCGCGCGGATCAGCAGCGAGCCGGAACCGCAGGCCGGGTCATAGACCGTCATGCTGGGATCGGCGGCCTTATCGATGCCGATCACCTTTGCCATGATGCGGGATACTTCTCCCGGCGTGTAGAACTGTCCCTTGCTCTTTCCGGAATCCTGGGCAAACTTCCGCATCAAAAACTCGTAGGCGTCGCCCAGAATATCATCGCCGCCGGCGCGGTTGTTGGCAAAGTCCAGTTCCGGCTTCTGGAAGATCTCCACCAGGCCGGAGAGCTTATCCACCGCTTCCTTATCGGTGCCCAGCTCCTCGCTGTTAAAGTCGGCAATGTCAATGATGCCTTTTAAGTCGTTGGCTTCTGCCAGCTTGCCAATGATGACATTGATGCCCTCGCCAATATTTTTCTTGTATTTCAGGGCAGCAATATCGTCAAAGCTGCCGCCTGCCGGCACTTCGATGTCCCAGTTGTCACTGCTCTTGAATCGGTCGGAAACATACTTTACAAACAGCAGCGTGAGGATGTAGTCTTTATAGCGCGCCGGTTCCACACCGCCCCGCAATTTATCGCATGCAGCCCATATCTGGCTGTAAATTTCGCTTTTCTTGATGGCCATAAATAACCCCTCTCAACTTTTCTGCGCTTCTAATTCCTGTAAAAGCTTTGGCTCGACTTGTTCCTTCTCGCATAATTCAATTAATGTAACGAGTGCAAGCTGATGGGCATCACATGACCATTTTCCCAACGGTTGACAGTGGAAAAGCTGACGTGTAGCTTTTCAGCGAATTTTTTCTGGGAGTTAGAAAAAACAATAAATCCGAACCCACCGCCAACTGGTTCGAGGTTCGGATTGTGTTGCTCTGGTGAGCCATCGGGGATTCGAACCCCGGACACCTTGATTAAAAGTCAAGTGCTCTGCCAACTGAGCTAATGGCTCTTATTTAAGACCAATCTATTATAGCAGGCGGGCAATTTTTTGTCAAGACTTTCCTTGTCAGAAATACAGCCCGGCAGCGACCTGGGGAAAACCATGGGCAACATAGCGGGCGGGGTGGCGCGCCGGCGAAAAATCTGGTATAATTACTATATATTTGTTATCCCCATGATCGATGGAATCATGCGCAGAGAGTGGGAAAGAGGATGGATATGGAAAAATATCGTATGGTAGCGCCCTGTCTGTTCGGCGTCGAAGGCATTCTGGCGGACGAGCTGCGGCGGATGGAGGCGGAGGATGTGACGGCGGAAAATGGCCGCGTCTTGTTTTCGGGCGGACCCGCGCTGATAGCCCGCGCCAATATTTGTTCCCGATACGCCGAGCGCATCCTGATATGTTTGGGTGAATTTCCCGCCGCCAGCTTTACCCAGCTGTTCGACGGGGTGAAGGCGCTTCCCTGGGAGAATTATATCGGCAGCCGGGACGCCTTTCCGGTCAAGGGTTGGAGCATCGGCTCTCAGCTCCACAGTATTCCCGACTGCCAGTCCATTGTCAAAAAGGCCATTGTGGAACGCCTGAAGAGCCGGTATAATCTGGACTGGTTTCAGGAGAGCGGACCGGTCTGTCAGGTGCAGTTTTCCCTGCTCAAAGACAGGGCTGCCCTGATGATCGATACGTCGGGGGAGGGGCTGCACAAGCGCGGCTACCGACGACAGGCGGGGGAGGCGCCGCTGAAGGAGACGCTGGCCGCCGCCATGGCGTATCTGGCTCGGCTGTATCCCGATACCCAGATGTTTGACCCCTTTTGCGGTTCCGGCACCATCCTGATTGAATCGGCTATGCTGGCGGCAAACCTGGCCCCCGGCCTACGCAGAGGATTTGCCGCCGAGCGGATGGGATTCCTTTCCGCGGCCGTCTGGCAGACCGAGCGGCAGCGCGCCGCCGATATGGTCAAGCGGGACCTGCCCTTCCGGGCCTTTGGCAGCGATTTGGACCCTGCGGCCGTTGCGCTGACCAACGCCAACGCCCAAAGGGCCGGCGTGGGAAAACTCTGCCGGGCCGAAACAGGAGATATTAGGGATTTCACCCCACCGGACGGACGCTGCGTGGTCATCACCAACCCGCCGTACGGCGAGCGCCTGCTGGATATCAAGGCGGCCGAGGCGCTCTATACAATTATGGGCCGCCAGTTTATAAAAGCGCCTGGCAAACGCTATTATGTCATAACCCCCGACGACGATTTTGAAAAAATCTTTGGTCGCCCCGCCGACAAGCGGCGCAAGCTGTATAACGGCATGATTAAATGCCAGCTTTATATGTATTTCCGGTAATGCCGTTTTGACAGGGCGGCATGCGCGCCGGATCAGGTGCCTTGGGAGGAGAAACGCGGGAATGCGTTTCCCCTCCTTTTTGATTTTTAAATCCCACTTTCCTATTTGACATGGTAAATAGGTAAATGAGCTTCATAATCGCAATGTACGTTGCGAGGCGGATTGTATAGATATCAGATCATGTATATAAATGATTGCTACTATATTGTGGGGAAATCCCAATACTTTATAGCTAAACATCCTAATAATGCAAATCTTTTGCAAAATTCTAACCACTTCTTTGCCTGCGCACAGGCGGTTCTTGACATTGCATATAAACTACCGTACCATAAAACCATGAGGTAATTCGTGGCTATGTAAAAGGAGGCAAATATATGCGTCTGAAGAAGCTGCTCGCATGTATCCTGTCGGCCGGTATGGTGATCTCATCCCTGTCCGGCGCCCTGTCCGGCCTTGCGCTGGAAAAAGGGGAAACCAAAACCTTTGAGGCAGAGGCAACCATGGTGGCCGTATATGACAACCTGACGTTTAACTCTCCTGGAAATTATGGCCAGTCGGTAGGGCAGGCCAACCAACTGTGCGCCAATGCGGGCGGCCTGCCGCAGATTTCGGTGGCCAACCCGGAAGGCAGCAGCTACGCGCCCATGTACTTTGTATTTGAGGTAGAGATCCCTGCGGCGGGACTGTACAGTATGACGGCCTCCTATCGGGGCCATGAGACCGGCCGGTATATCAGCTTCTACGCCGGCGACCAAACCGGCGTGGGCAGCGATCCCAAGGCGCTGGACGTTTCGGGCGACCTGCTGTTGGGGCAGATCAACGGCCGGTATTTTACCGGCGCCAATGCCAATCATATCGAGACCCAGAATGTATCGGCCACCGGACGGACAGGCGCTACGGATCCAGCGGCCAATACCTTTTATCTGGATGCGGGCAAGCTGTACATAAAGGCGCTGCTTACCGGCGCTCCCTCCAACGCCAGCGGGCAGGCCCGGCTGAACCTGGATAAGTTTTCCCTGACCCTGGTAAAGACGGCCGACGAGCCGGCGGATTATACGTCTGTGGACGACGCCCTGGCAGCGGTCCCCGCAAACCTAGAGGGCGTCTATACCCCTGATTCCATCGCTAAGCTGAACGAGGCTATGCAAGCGGTGGACCGGGGCCTCAAGGTGCCCCAGCAGGCCCAGGTGGAAGCCATGGCCCAGGCCATTCTGGACGCCATTGCGGATCTGGTGCGCCTGTCCGACATGCCCATCGTGGGGGACGTCCTGCCTTTTGAGGCCGAGGAGACCCTGACGGCCGTCTATGACAATTTGCCTGTAGGCAGCCCTCTGGGCGACCAGGACAAGGGGCAGTCCCAGGGCACGCCCAACGACCTGTGCCAAAACGCTTATGGCTGGCCCCAGATCGCCGTGAGCGAGGGGTCCACCGCCAGCACCTATCTGCCGTTATATTTTGTATTTGATATACAGGTGCCGGTATCCGGCTACTATTCCATGACCGCCTATTACCGCGGACACCAGACCGGCCGGGAGGTCAGCCTCTATGCCGGCGGCCAAACCGGCGTAGGGGAGGATCCCAAGGTGCTGGACCTGTCCGGCGATCAGCTGCTTGGTAAAATCGACGCCTCCTGGTTCGGCGGCGGGGCCAACTCCGACCATTCCCAGGAACAGCCCGTGTCGGCCACCGGCAAGGTGGGCGACGCCGCCAATATTTTTTATCTGGAGGCCGGTCAGACCTATATCAAGGCGCTGATAACCGGCCTGGGCGCTGGCACCTCCAACGACGCCACCCGCCTGAATATGGACAGGTTCACCCTGACCTACCTGGCCGAGGAGGGGGCGAAGGCGAACTATACGGCCGTTGACGACGCGCTGGCCCAGGTGCCGGCGGATACCAGTATTTACACCGAGGAATCGGTGGCCGAGCTCGATGCGGCCGTCGGCGCCGTAATAAGGGATTTGGGCTATGATAAGCAGGCGCAGGTAAACGCCATGGCCCAGGCTATCCTGGACGCCATCGATCAGCTCGTTTTAAAGGACGCCGTGCCCACCGCCATGCAGTATCTGGCAACCGAATGCACCGACCCGGAGCATTCCAGCAAGGCGTTCGCTACCCAGGGGTATTCCAACGCCCCGGATTTTTCCCGGTTCGAGGGAATGGAGGTAGGGGATTACGCCCAGTATACCATCAACGTGCCGGCGCCCGGAGAATACCTATTGTCCATTGATTACCGCGCCCATGAGTCGGTGGGCAAGGCCTATTTCTATCTGAACGGGGAAAAGCAGGAGAAAAACTTCGACTCCCCCGGCTCGGCCAATACCCGCAACACCATCACCCTTGGAAAATTCAACCTGAAAGCGGGCAAGAATACCCTGAAGTTTGAGATGTACGAAAAGAGTTCGAACGGCCAAAGCGCCAGGCTGAATATCTTCTACTTTAATATCAAGCCCTACGCGGACCCGCCCGCGCCGGTCTGGACCCAGGGAGAGCCGGTGGAGCTTTGGGCTTATGAAATGACCGACCCGGAAAACTCCACGCCGGATATTTTCCAGAGCGAATTTGAGGAATATGAACTTTCCCGCGTGGCGGCCACGGAGCCGGGCCAGTACGCCTCCTATACGATTGACCTGCCGGAGGGTTTTGAGGGCGAATACAAGGTTCTGGTCCAGTACCGCGCCGGCGCCGACTGCGGCAACGCCTATGTGTCGGTCAACGGGGAGAAGGTGGATAAGCTCTTTGATTGCTCGGGTATGGAGGAGCAGTCCTACTACGACAGCCTGGGCTTCCATCAACTGAAAGCGGGGGAGAATACCATCCGTTTTGCTATCAACGGAAAGGACGCCTCCCGCACGGGCTATAATCTGGTGTTGTATTCCTTCTATCTGGTGCCCGTGGACGCGCGGATAGACAGCGGCTACGGCGGCTTTACCCAGCGGTCGGCCGCCCAGTCCACCGAGAAGGTGGAGGTATATCCCGACTACACGGTGGATACCCTGTCCTCACTGTATACGGTCAAGGTGGACGGCGTGAACCTGCCGGTTATCACCTATGGGCAGGACGAGTACGACTATGGCGCCTTTTCCATGAAGAGCGGCCCGGTGGAGGTGGAAGTCACCTTTGCGGAAAACATTTCCTCCTATGAAATCTCGCCCAAGAGCCTGGGACTTACCGGGGAGGTAAACGGCAACAAGCTGACCTTTATCCTGGAGAAGGATGAATATCTGATCATCAAGATCAACGGCAACAATCGCCGGCTGATCCTGACCGCCGACCCGGCCGAGACGGATGTGCCGCCCTCCAGGGGCGAGGGCGTCTTCAATATCACCGACGCCGCCTACGACGCCGATCCCACCGGCCGGTATATCGCCACCATCGCCATCCAGCGGGCCATCGACGACGCGGCCGCCTACGGCACCGAGGAAAACCCCGGTATTGTCTATGTTCCGGCCGGCGTGTATCAGACCGGCTCGCTCATGCTCCGCAGCAATGTATATCTGTACCTGGAGGGAGGCGCCACCCTGTGGGGGGCCACCCGTCCCCAGGAGTGGATGCCCAAGGGGCGGAAGAACTCTATCGGCAAAGGCGTGTCCTATCTGGTCTACACCGACAACCAAACCTCCAACACCAAGGTGTATGGTCGCGGCACGGTGGACGGCAACGCCAAGACCTTCAAGCAGATATCCGACTGGCGGATCGCCGTAGAATGCCTGGCGCCTGTCAACACCAGCCATTTTACAACCGACGGCATCACCTATCGGGGATCGGGCATCTGGTGCGTGGTGCCGGCCTTCAGCAACAACCTGCAATTCCTCAACTTTAAGATCTACAACAACATCGGCTACGGCGAGGACGACGGCATCGACGTCAACGGCTGTCAGGACGTGGTCGTCCGCAATTCTATCAGCGTCAACTGGGATGATCCCTATTCCACCAAGACCGAGCACGCCGGCGGCTTTGAAATCAATGCGGGCTGGGGTCCGGAAGAGGGCAAGGTTTTGGAAAACGAGAATATCCTCTTTGACGACTGTATCGCCTGGACCGGCTGCTACGGCTTCAAGGTAGGCCAGGGCATCGGCTACGACCAGCATGATATCACCGTCCAGAACTCCACTGTCTACGACTGCGCCGTGGGTTTTGGTATCCATCATAAGCGGTTTAAGGGCACGATCTATAACGTAACCTTCGACAATATTACGGTGGAGAATATCACCCGCAGCAATGAGGATCATCAGATGTGGTTCCAGTGCTTCCTACAGGATGACAACCAGACCGCTGTGGACGGAGATATGATTTACGACGTTGCGGTGCAGAATATCAATGTTTTGGCCCGCAGCAGCACCAGCCCCAAGCTGGTCTCCCGGCGGGACGGCAGCCATATCACCGGCGTGACCTTTGAAAACATCCGGATGTACGGCAGCACCGCGCCGGCAAGCAGTATGGGACAACTTGGCTTTACCCAGAACGCCGACAACCCCCTGCTGCAAAACAGTATGGACAAGGATCGCACCCATATCCACAACGCAAGCAATTACGGCGTGGTGGGCCTGCAATCCTCCAAGATTCCCAGCGCCTATTACAACAATAAAGGCAACGCATTTCCCACCGAGCCGGAGGCCAGCGCCTACGGCGGGCTGGTTACCAGCCTGAAGGTGGCCAACAGCCCCTTCTATAATATGGTGGACTTCGGCACGGGCGTGGATACCATCAAAGCGCGTTATAAGGCGGAAGGCGTGGCGGAGATCGAGCTGCGGCTGGATTCCCCCGACGGCACCCTTATCGGCACCCTGAGCAACCGCAGCGCGGAGGCCGGAGACTATATTGAGAAGAGCGTGCGGGTTACAGGCGCCCAGGGCGTCCACGACCTCTACCTTGTGGTCACCGCCGGAAGCGTTAAGTTGGATTATCTGGATACCGGCCGGGTGCATCAGCCGGTTGTGGGCGATACCCATACCCTGGCCGACCTGTGGATGGATGGAGCGGACGCTATCGACGTGACGGCCATCGCGCCGGCCGGGGGCAGCGTAGAGCTCCGTGCGGGCGGCGCGGACGGCCAGGTGATCGCAGAGGTGGCCTTTGAGGCCGCCGACGGCCCTGTGACCAAGCGCGTGGCGCTGGATGAAGGGTTGGCGGAGTATGTGACCCTGTATATTTCCGCGACTGAGGGCGTGGATGTGGAGGATATCTCCTTTATCCCGGCCACCGAGCCGGTCCAGCAGTTGCCCTATATCGAGAGCGCCGACGCCCCGGCGGATTTGGAGGTGGCTTTCGGAACCGCCGTGGCCGACCTGGAGCTGCCCGAAACAGTGGAGGTCACCCTGAGCGACGGTGCCGAGGCGGAGGTCGCCGTGGAATGGGACACCGCCGCGTATGACGGCGATACGGCCGGCGCCTACACCCTCACGGGCGCCCTCGCGGCCGGCGACGGCTTTACCAATGAAAAGGGTGTGACCGTGACCATCAGGGTTATTGTACAGGAGAAGATCCCCGATCCCCAGGTTCTTCCCGGCGACCTGGATGACGACGGAGAGGTGACCATCGCCGACGTAATGGAGGCTTGTAAGGTTATGGCCCGAGAGTCGGCGGGAACCGATCCCACAGATGATGAGATTGAGCGCGGTGACCTGGATGACGACGGGGAAATCACCATCGCCGATGTGATGGAAATCTGTAAGATCCTGGCCCGCCAGGGCTGACGCTTTACACCTTTGCTATCTTCTTTTTTACCTTCCTATGGAACGCGCTCCGCGGCTTTGTCCGCGGGGCGCGTTCCGCTGTTTTCCTACGGGAGTGGGCCGCTTTGGTATTCGACCGCCGGACAAGGCCCGCCGTTTGCCACTGGCCGCAGGCGGGTATTTGTGCTATACTCAGTTCAGTATAAGAGTTACAGCTCCAGGGAGGTGAAAATATGACCGAGCCGATTCGTCTGTCGGTGCGGGCGCTGGTGGAGTTTCTGTTGCGGGGCGGCAGTATCGACAACCGTCTTGGCGGCGTGGACCGGGCGCTGGAGGGAGGCCGTATCCACCGCCGACTCCAGGGGGCCGAGGGGGATGAATACGCCGCTGAGGTCTCCTTATCTTTGCGCATGGAGGAGCAGGGGCGGCGTTTTGTGCTAGAGGGCCGGGCCGACGGCATCATCCGCCTGGCGCCGCAGGATTCTCGCCGAGAGATATGGGCGGCCGCGCCGGCCGAGGGGGTCTGCGACGGCCCGCCGCCCCTAATTGTGGACGAGATCAAGACCACCTCTCTGCCCTTTACAAAGCTTACCGAGGACTTCAACCGCTCCCACTGGGCCCAGGCCCTCTGTTATGCCTATATCTGCGCACAGAAGGAGGATCTGCCCCAGGTGGGTGTCCGCCTGACCTATTTTCAAATCGATACCGAGGAGATTCGATATTATCGCCGACGCTTCAGCCGCGCCTTCCTGGAGGATTTCATGGCCCGGCTGTTGGAAAAGTACAGGGTGTGGGCCGACTGGCGGCGGGACTGGGAGGAGGGACGGGATCGGGCTGCGGAGGCCCTCGCCTTTCCCTTCGCCGCCTACCGGCCTGGCCAGCGGCATATGGCCGCCGCCGTCTACCGCACCATACGGGACGAGGGACGGCTGCTCTGCGAGGCGCCCACCGGCATCGGTAAAAGCATGTCGGTGCTGTTCCCGGCCGTCAAGGCCATGGGGGAGGGCAGGGGCGAAAAGCTCTTTTATCTGACCGCCAAGACGGTGGCCAGGGAGGCGGCCGAAAAAGCCCTGGCCGTCCTCCGGGCGGGGGGCGCCCGCCTGAAATCGGTGACGCTGACGGCCAAGGATAAAATTTGCTTTCTGGAACGACGCGCCTGTAATCCGGAGGCATGCCCATATGCCGACGGCCATTTTGATCGGGTGAATGAGGCGCTCTATGACCTGCTCAACCGGGCCGACAGCCTGGACCGGTCGGCCGTGGAGGCTGCCGCCAGGGCATACCGGGTTTGTCCCTATGAGCTGAGCCTGGACCTGACCCTTTTTTGCGACTGCGTAATCTGCGATTATAATTATGTGTTTGACCCCGAGGCCAGCCTGAAGCGCTTTTTCGGCGGCGAGGGTGGGGACTTCGTCCTGCTGATCGACGAGGCCCATAATCTGGTGGAGCGCGCCCGGGAGATGTATTCGGCCGAGCTGCGCAAATCGGCCTTGCTGGCCCTCAAAAAACGGATGGGCCATGGAGCGCCCGGCCTGTCGGCCGCCCTGGGACGGCTGCACAGGGCCCTGCTGTCACTGAAAAAG
>DXVY01000239.1 GCA_019417145.1 Clostridiales bacterium | reverse complement strand
ATTTTATACATATCATAACGATTTGGCTATAATTGGAGGAGGAAATCGGATGACCATTCGGCATCTGCGCATCTTTGTGACCGTTTGCCAGTGCGGCAGTATAACCGAGGCGGCTCGGCGGCTGTATATTGCCCAACCGTCGGTGAGCCTGGCTGTGGGCGAGCTGGAAAAGCATTACAAAACCCAATTATTCGACCGCATCTCCCGACGGCTGCAAATCACCGACGCGGGACGGCGGCTGTACGAATATGCCGCGGGCATTGTGGCCCTGTACGGTGAAATGGAAGATCGCATGGGGGACGAGAGTCTGGGCGGACGGCTGTCGGTGGGCGCCACCATCACCATCGGTAACCGGCTGCTGCCCGGCCTGGCCCTTCGGTTTAAGCAGGGAAATCCCGCGGCCGCCCTCCGGGTCAGGGTGGACAATTCCGACCGTATCGAGAACCTCGTGCTGGACGGGGAGCTGGACATAGGGCTTATCGAGGGGGTGGCCCACCAGCCCCAACTTCGCGCCGAGGCCTTTCTGGACGACGGTCTGGCCCTGCTCTGCGGCCGGTCCCATCCCCTGTGGGAAAAAAGATGGGTGTCGCCCGAGGAGCTTGCGGGATACGATTTCATCCTTCGGGAGAAGGGCAGCGGCACCCGGGAGCTGTTTGATTCCGCCCTGTTGACCAGGGAGCTGGCCCTGGAGCCGGTCTGGGAGAGCATCAGCACCCACGCTATTATCGAGGCCGTGGCCGAGGGATTGGGCGTGACCGTGCTGCCCTGGCGGCTGGCCGAATCCGACCTTGCGGGGGGACGTCTGCGCCGGGTGCCCATCAAGGGCATGGATTTGGAGAGAAAGTTTTATATTATCACCCATAAAAACAAATATCTGACCGGGGAGGCCCTGGCCTTTATGGAGCTGGCGCGGCAGGCCGGGGATTATATTCCACCGGTACCCAGCGACACAGGCGTTCCATCCGGCGGCCGTCCGGCGGCTGTGGATGGGAAGACGGCCGGATAAAACCGGGTCTGGCGGCCGCGGCGTATGGAGGACGGGCTGTCGCCATTTCTCCCGGGCAGCGTGCCGTTGCCCGTCCCGGGGGGTTATGGTTGAACCCCTGGGGGCTTTGTGGTATAATATATCAGATTTGATTTCCTGTTGTTTCCGGCGGGCGGGTCGGGATATAAAGGAGGGGGACGAAAATGCGCATTTTGGGCATTGACCCGGGTTACGCCATCGTGGGCTACGGAGCGGTGGAATACCGGAACAATCGCTTTACCCCTCTGGAATACGGCGCCGTCACCACCCCGGCCGGCCGGGACTTTTCCAGCCGGCTGGAGCAGATCTATGACGAGATGGTGGGCCTGATCCGCCGGTTGCGGCCGGAGGCCATGGCCATGGAAAAGTTGTTTTTCAATACCAACACCACCACGGCCATCGAGGTGGCCGAGGCCAGGGGGGTCATCCTTCTGGCGGCCAAAAAAGAAGGGGTGCCGGCCTATGCCTATACGCCCTTACAGGTCAAGCAGTCGGTCACCGGCTATGGCCGGGCCGAAAAAAAGCAGATTATGGAGATGACCCGGTTGCTTCTGGGACTGGAGGAGGTTCCCCGCCCGGACGATACGGCCGACGCCCTGGCCATGGCCATCTGCCACGCCCATGCCGCAGGCTCCATGCTGGGACGGCTGAACCTGGCGGCCGCGGCCCAGCCGGCGGCGCGGCCCTCCCGCAGACGGCGGCCGGTCGCCGCGTTGCCGGACCGGGGAGAGGGGCGGATCACCCCGTCGGGTCCCACGGGGGTACGGCGGCGGAACAAGCAGTCCCTGGCCGATCGATAGGACAGGCCCTGCCGTTTCTGTCGTCCGGTTTTGGCCGACCGCGCCCCGCGACGAGCATGCGAACGCGGCCTTTCCTATCCGCCGCCCGCCATGCCCTAAGCCGGCCCGGCCGACGCCGCCGCAGGTCCGGCACGGGAGCGGTATGCATGTTGGCCCTTTGAATTGTATAGAATAGGATGGAAGATACTATGATCTATTCCCTGCGCGGCAAGCTGATAGAATCCTCGCCCCACACCGTGGTCATCGAATGCGCGGGGGTGGGCTACGGTTGCCGGGTGACCCTGAATACCCTGCGCCAGCTTCCCTCTATTGGGGAGGAGGCCTTTTTGTACACCTATATGGCGGTGCGGGAGGACGCTGTGGAGCTGTTTGGCTTTGCCGACGCGGCGGAGCTTTCCTGTTTTCGGCTATTGACTTCGGTGAGCGGCGTAGGGCCCAAGGCCGGCCTGTCCATCCTGTCGGACTTTTCCCCCGACCGGCTGGCCCTGCTCATTGCAAGCGGCGACGCCAAGACCATCACCCAGGCGGCCGGCGTGGGGCCCAAGATGGCCCAGCGCATTGTGCTGGAGCTGAAGGACAAAATGGGGGCGGCCCAGTGGGGGGCGGCGGCCGAGGATGTGGAGGCCGCCGGGACGGCGTCGGCCGCCGGCAACGCCGCTGAGGCGGTGGCGGCCCTGGCCGCTCTGGGTTATTCCCAGAGCGAGGCGGCTCTGGCCGTGGGCAGACTGGACAGCGGGTTATCCGTGGAGGAACTGATCCGGGAGGCCCTCAAGAGTATGGCAAGGCAGGTGTAACGCCAAGTGGACGAAATGGATTTTGAAAATCGGATCGTGGCCCCGGAGTATACCGCCGAGGACGGGGAGATCGACCTGTCCTTGCGGCCAAAGGCCCTTTCGGAGTATATCGGGCAGGAGAAGGCCAAGGAGAACCTGGCCATATATATGGAAGCGGCCCGGCGGCGGAAGGAGTCCCTGGACCATGTGCTGCTATACGGCCCGCCGGGGCTGGGCAAGACCACCCTGGCCGGCATTGTGGCAAATGAAATGGGGGTCAACCTTCGGGTGACCTCCGGACCGGCCATTGAAAAGCAGGGGGATCTGGCCGCCCTGCTCACCAACCTGGCTCCCGGAGACGTGTTGTTTATCGATGAAATCCACCGACTTTCTCGAAGCGTGGAGGAGATCCTGTACCCGGCCATGGAGGATTTTGCCCTGGATATCATCATCGGCAAGGGCCCATCGGCCCGGTCCATCCGGCTGGATCTGCCCCCCTTTACCCTGGTGGGGGCCACCACC
>DXVY01000238.1 GCA_019417145.1 Clostridiales bacterium | reverse complement strand
TAAGAGACAGGCCTTGGACAACTCGGTTTTGCCTACGCCGGTGGGCCCCAAAAACAGGAAAGACCCGATGGGCCGCTTCGGGTCCTTAAGGCCCACCCTGGCGCGACGTATGGCCTGGCAGACCGCTCGGACCGCTTCATCCTGTCCGATTACCCGCTGGTGGATGACCTCCTCCAGGCGGCGTAAACGGCGGCTTTCATCCTCGGTTAGCTGTGCTACCGGAATGCCGGTCCAGTTGGAAACGATGGCGGCGATATCCCCCGGCGTCACCTCGCCGGCCACCTGGTTTTGCTCCAACTGCCAGCTGGCCTTGGCCTTGGCCAGTCGTTCCTCCGCTTCCCTCTCCTGATCTCGATAGGCGGCCGCGCCTTCAAAATCCTGGGCGTTGACCGCCCGGGTCTTTTTCTCCTGAAGAGCCTTGACCTCCTCCTCAATGCTTTTTACGTCCGTAGGAGCGGTAAAGGCCTGCAGCCGCACCTTGGAGGCCGCCTCGTCAATCAGATCAATGGCCTTGTCGGGGAGGTAGCGGTCGTTTATATACCGGCTGGAAAGCTGAACCGCGGCATCAATGGAAGCGTCGGTGATACGCACTTTATGGTGGGCCTCGTATTTATCCCGCAGCCCCTTTAGGATCAAGATGGTCTCCTCCTGCGAGGGTTCGCCGATGGTAACCGGCTGAAACCGCCGTTCCAGCGCCGCATCCTTCTCGATATTTTTTCGGTATTCGTCCAGCGTAGTGGCGCCGATGATTTGCAGATCTCCCCGGGCCAATGAAGGCTTTAATATATTGGCAGCATCGGTAGAGCCCTCGGCCGATCCGGCCCCGATGATGGTGTGCACCTCGTCAATAAAAAGGATAACGTCGTTGGCCGCCCTCACCTCGTCGATTACAGCCTTTATGCGTTCCTCGAAATCGCCGCGGTATTTCGTGCCGGCCACCATGGCGGTCAAATCCAGGGAAATCACCCGTTTATCCCGCAGCAGATCCGGCACCTCGCCGCCGGCAATTTTCAGGGCCAAGCCTTCGGCGACGGCCGTTTTGCCAACGCCCGGCTCGCCGATAAGACAGGGGTTGTTTTTTGTGCGACGGGACAGGATCTGCATGACCCGTTCGATCTCGGTCCCCCGGCCGATAACCGGATCCAGACGCCCGGCCTTGGCTTCGGCCGTCAAGTCCACGCCGAACTGGTCCAGCGTCGGCGTGTTGGTTTTGCCCTTTCGCGGCTTTTCCCCGCCGGCGGCGGCCGTCTCATCCGCGCCCATAGCCTTGAGAGCGGCCCGCATGACGTCGCCTGGATCCACATCCAGCTCGCTTATAAAGCGAACGGCATAATTGTCCCCCTCCTCTAAAATGGCCATAAGCAGATGCTCGGTTCCCACCTGGGCGGAACCCATGCTCCGCGCGCCGGACAGGGACATCTCCAAAACGCGCTTGGCCCGGGGCGTGAACCGGTCGGGCGTAAGGGCGGTGGGATTGCCCCGGCCGATGGCCTCGGCCATCAGCTTATCCAGTCGGTCCGCCGTGATCCCCTTATCCGCCAAAATAACGGCGGCGGCGCCCGTTCCCTCCTTTACCAGTCCCAAAAGCAGATGTTCGCTGCCGATGTAGGTATGTCCAAACCGCTCGGCCGTATCAATGGCTAGATTCAAAGCGCGATTAGCCTTTTCGGTAAAACCGGTAAAATTATACTTCATACAGTACCTCCTTTATAAAAGGGACCTACATCCTATTCAGCCAAAGATGCATCCCGAAAGCTTTGCCTGAGCAGCGACGCCCGCAGCCGGTCGCGATGGGCGGGATCCATGGGCGTCTGCGCGCCTCTTTCCCTGTGGGACAGCTGCAGCATTGCGGGCTGGCATTCGATCATCAGGCGGGCGATTAAAGCCTTATCCACATGCAGTATGCCCATATAGGCGCCCAATCGGACGGCCGATATTAAATTCATAAACTCTTCTCCCGACATGGAACGGGCCGAACAAAGCAGCCCCAAGGCGCGCCAGACCATATCCTCCAGCTTTTCCTGGTCCAGAGTCTCCCGGGCCTCTCGTTCCTTTGCCAAAATCTGTCCTATAATGGATTTAAGGTTGGACAGGGCCGCGGCCTCCGATATTCCCAAGGTGACCTGATTGGAGAGCTGATACATAGATGCCTTGGGGCCGCTTCCCTCGCCGTATAGGCCCCGCACCGTCAGCCCGATCTTGGAAATCATGGCCGTGATCTGTGCCATGGCGCCCCGGCTCTCCAGTGCCGGAAGATGCAGCATAACAGAGGCGCGCAGTCCCGTTCCCAGATTGGTTGGGCAGGCGGTCAAAAAGCCCAGGTTTTTGTCAAAGGCCAGGGGCAGAGCCTGTGCCAATACGTCGTCTATACCATTGGCCAACGCATAGGCCTCATCCAGCGCCAGGCCGGGCAAAAGGGCCTGTACCCGTATGTGGTCCTCTTCCCCCAGCATGATGCTCACCGACTCATTATCAGACAACAGCAGCGCCCTGCCCTCCCGATCTCGGGCAAATTCGGGGCTGATACAATGGCGCTCCACCATGGCCAGCGCCTCTAGGTCGGACAGGGCGCCCATCTCAACATATCGGAGGGGCAGGCCCGCGTTCTCCATAGGCGCTTGCAGGGCTGCATATACCGATTGGTTCAGCCGCTTTTTCTGCCCGTCGTCCATCCGGGCGGGAAAGGGCAGATCTCTCAGATTGCGGGCAAGCCGCACGCGGGTGCTGATTACGCCGTCCTCTTCCCTGCCGGTCTGTTCATACCACTTGGTCATGCCTCGCTCCCCCCCTCCAGGGCCCGGATTTCATCCCGTATGCCGGCAGCCTTCTCAAACTCCTCCGAGCGGACGGCGGCCGAAAGCTCCTCTTTCAACCGAGCCAACCGCCCGTTCTTCTCATCCTCCGGCTGAAACGCGGGCGGCACCTTGCCCACATGCCGCGTCCTGCCGTGCATACGTTGCAGGGAAGGCGCCAGCTGGGAGCCAAAGAATGCATAGCACTGGGCGCAACCCGCCTTTCCCGCGGCGGCAATTTCCGGAAAGGAAGCGCCGCAACAGGGGCATCGGGGAGATTCCGTCTTTCTCGCGTCGGCCTGTTCCTCTTCCAGAAGGCTACCAACCAGGCCGCCGAAAACCGAGCCGTATCCCATTACGGA
>DXVY01000237.1 GCA_019417145.1 Clostridiales bacterium | reverse complement strand
CCAGGCGGTGTAGCCCCGGGCCTCGAAGGTGGCCCGCAGGCCGCCGGAGGGGAAGCTGGAGGCGTCCGCCTCGCCCCGGGACAGCTCCTTGCCGGACAGCTCCATCAGCACGCCGGTGGGCCCCTGGGGGGCGATGAAGCTGTCGTGCTTCTCGGCGGTGAAGCCGGTCATGGGCTGGAACCAGTGGGTAAAGTGAGTGGCGCCCTTTTCAATGGCCCAGTCTTTCATACAGGCGGCCACTGTGCGGGCGATTTCGATATCCAGCGGCACGCCGTCGTTGACCGTCTTTTTAAGCGCTTTAAAGGTTTCCTTGGGCAGACGCTGGCGCATGACATGGTCGTTGAACACCATACTGCCAAACATTTCTACTACATTGGATTCGCTCATAGGCACCTCCTAAAAATCTTGGCCGCGCTAGGCGGCGTCTGTCCGGTAGAAATCTTTCCCTAAATTATACTATTGCGCAAAGCCACTGTCAAATGTGGGCGGTAGATTCTGGGGATTTTCTGCGTTTTGCCTATTTCAAAAAAGCCAGGGGACAAAAAGGTTTGTAGTTTTATGGTTTCTCCAAGGATTCTCTCTTGACAAACAGCTTTCGGCATATTATTCTATATAGAAAAGTATGCGCTTTTATGTGCGAGCGGGAAGCGTGGAAAAATCGGCAGACGTCGTCCGGCCCATTTGGGGGCGCGGGTCTGAAAAGGGGTCACGTGGTTGTTTTGGATGCCGCCGCGTGATATTTTTATGGCCATTGGAACGGCGTTTAAAGGCGGGAGGTAAACATGGGGAAGGCTGTATGGCAAGTAGTATACCGGCCGGATCACCCTGGCAACGCTGCGGCGCCGGGGAGATGCCCTGTTTTCTTGTTTGTTTTTTTGTCATTTTTCGCCGCCGCGTATGCCGCGCCCGCATGGAGGTTTTTTTACAGGACTCTATGGAAACGTAATCCTATCTGCGTATAGCAGAGGGGATCACGTTTTCTTTTTGTCCGGCGGAAAGCGGCCACGGCCGTCATTTGAGAAAGGGAGGATCATTATGCCAAAGAATCCGGAAATCAAAAAGACCCTGGTCATCGGCTCTGGCCCCATCGTCATCGGCCAGGCGGCCGAGTTTGACTACTCGGGCACCCAGGCCTGTCTGGCCTTAAAGCAGAACGGCGTGGAGGTGGTGCTCATCAACTCCAATCCGGCCACCATCATGACCGACAGCCACATCGCCGATAATATTTATATCGAGCCCATTACCGCCGAGGTGGTGGAGCGCATCATCGCTATCGAGCGGCCGGACAGCGTCCTCCCCACCCTGGGCGGCCAGACCGGCCTGAATACAGCCATGGAATTATATGAGAGCGGCGTGCTGGATAAGTACGGCGTGAAGCTTTTGGGCACCTCCTCCGAGACCATTAAAAAGGCCGAGGACCGGGGGGCGTTCAAGGAATGCATGGCATCCATCGGCCAGCCCTTGATCCCCTCGGTGGTGGTCACCGACGTGCAGGCGGCCCTGGATTTTGCCGATACCCACGGCTATCCCATGGTGGTCCGTCCCGCCTACACCCTGGGCGGCTCGGGCGGCGGCATCGCCTACAACCATCAGGAGCTGGAGGAGCTGGCCGGCGGGGCCATCAAGCTTTCCCGGGTGGGGCAGACCCTGATTGAAAAGTGCGTCTCGGGTTGGAAGGAAATCGAGTTTGAGGTCATAAGAGACCGCCTCAACAACCGGGCCATCGTATGCGGTATGGAGAATGTGGACCCGGTGGGCGTGCACACCGGCGACTCCATCGTGGTCGCCCCCTGCCAGACCCTGTCCGACGCCGAATACACCATGCTGCGGGACGCCGCGCTGGATATTGTCACCGCTCTTGGCATCGAGGGCGGCTGCAACGTGCAGTTCGCCTTAAAGCCTAACAGCATGGACTACGCCGTCATCGAGGTCAACCCCCGGGTATCCCGTTCGTCGGCCCTGGCCTCCAAGGCCACCGGCTTCCCCATCGCAAAAATCACCTCCCGCATCGCCATCGGCTTCACCCTGGACGAGCTGATGCACACGGTGGTATCGGGTTCCGGCAAGCCCTGGGAACCCGATGTGAAGTACACGGTACTTAAATTCCCGCGGTTCCCCTTTGATAAATTTGTCTACGCCAAAAAGAATCTGGGCACCCAGATGCAGGCCACCGGCGAGGTCATGGCCATCGGCCAGAACTTTGAGGACGCTCTGATGAAGGCCGTGCGCGGCGTGGAGCGCAAGGTGGATACCCTTAGTATGCCCCGGTTTGCCGGCCTCTCCAAAAGCGAGTTGATCGACGGCATCAAGGAATGTGACGACGACCGCATGTTCTACATCTACGAGGCTATGAAGCGGGGGGTGACCATAGAGGAAATCTACGATATCACCAAGATCGAAACCTTCTTCCTAGAAAAGATGCAGAACCTTTTGCATATGGAGCAGCGCTTGCAGCAGGGGAACGCCCTGGAGGTCTACGACGAGGCGCTGCGGTTGGGCTTTACCCGTTCCACCATCCAGCGGCTGTCGGGAGAGGAACTGCCGGTCCGCCATGCCGGCTATCGTCTGGTGGATACCTGCGCTAAGGAATTCGACGCCTACTCCCCCTATCTCTATTCGGCCTCCGAAGAGGCACCCAAAACCGTCCCCTCGGATAAAAAGAAGGTGCTGGTCATCGGTTCCGGCCCCATCCGCATCGGCCAGGGCATCGAATTTGATTACTGCACCGTTCATTCGGTGTGGGCTTTGCGGGAAGCAGGTTATGAGGCCATCATCGCCAACAACAACCCCGAGACGGTTTCCACCGACTATGATACCGCCGACCGGCTCTATTTCGATCCCCTGACCCCCGACGACATCGACAATATTTTAGCGGCCGAAAAGCCGGACGGCGTCATCGTCCAGTTCGGCGGCCAGACGGCCATCAAGCTGGCGGGACACATTGATGAAATGGGCGTGCCGATTTTGGGCACCTCCTTCCAGATGATCGACGCGGCCGAGGACCGCAAGCGTTTTGACGCCATGCTGGAAGAATGCGGGATTCCCCGTCCCAAGGGAACCACCGTCTTTACCGCTGCCCAGGCCGTTACCGCTGCCGAAAAGATCGGCTACCCTGTGCTGCTCCGGCCCTCCTATGTGCTGGGTGGTCAGGGCATGGAGATTGCCTATAAGGACC
>DXVY01000236.1 GCA_019417145.1 Clostridiales bacterium | reverse complement strand
TCCTGGTTTATCCGGTCATAGGCATCCTCTTTATGGGCGCTTTCATGTGCCTCATCAACCCGATTATGGGCTTAATCAACGAGGGACTGGTATCCTTCTTAAACTCCCTGGGCGGATCCAGCCGGATTCTGCTGGGAGCGGTATTGGGCGCCATGATGAGTATCGACATGGGCGGTCCCTTTAATAAGGCGGCCTATGTGACCGGTACCGGCGCTATCGCCACCGCGGCGGCGGCCGGCGCGGCCAACAACAGTATTGAATACATGATGATGGCCTCGGTCATGATCGGCGGCATGGTTCCCCCCCTGGCTATCGCCCTGGCCACCACCTTCTTCAAGAAAAAATTTACGCCCGACGAGCGCAAGTCCGGCGTGGTCAATTATATTATGGGCGCCTGTTTCATCACGGAGGGCGCCATTCCCTTCGCCGCCTCCGATCCGCTCCGGGTTATTCCCGCCTGCGCGGCGGGTTCGGCGGTAGCCGGCGCCTTAAGCATGGTCTTCGGCTGCGCTCTCCCTGCACCCCACGGCGGCGTATTCGTCTTCCCTCTGGTCCAGAATGTCTGGGGCTATCTTCTGGCGCTGGCCATCGGCTCGGTGATCGGCATGCTGCTCCTGGCGCTGCTTAAAAAGCCCAAGGCGGCCAACGCGGCCCAATAGCAATCATTCCGGATTTGTCATACACATCCCGCCATTTGTTTGAAAAGGAGATATGAAATCATGGTATCTGCAAAAACAAAGATCGTCAATCCTATGGGCATGCATATGCGTCCCGCGCAGCTCTTCATCAAAACCGTCACCCCCTTCCAGTGTGACGTAACCATCCTGGCGGACGGCCGGGAAATTAACGGCAAGAGCATAATGAACCTGATGGCCGCCTGCATTAAGCAGGGCGCCGATATCGAAATCCGCTGCGACGGCCCCGACGAGGAGGCCTGCCTGAAGGCGGCCGTTGCGCTGGTGGACGCAGGACTGGGCGAATAACCGAACGGAGAAAGGGGCACTTTCTATGACCTTACACGGCATTGCCGCCAGCGCCGGCATCGGTATTGGAAAAGCGGTCTGTATCAGAGAACTGGAGCTGGATTATTCCGCCGTTGTGTACGCCGGCAGGGATAAAGAGAAGGAACGGCTGCAGACGGCGGTGGAGGCCTTTTGCGCCGCCACCCAGACCATGGCCGACGACCTCAAGGCGCGGGTTGGCGAAAAGGAATCCGAAATCCTTACCGGACAAATCATGATGCTGCGCGATCCGTTTATGCTCTCCCAAATCGATGACGCCATCGAAGGCGGGCAATGCGCCGAGGCCGCGCTGGACACCGTCTGCACCATGTACGCGGATATGTTTTCCGGCGTGGAGGATGAACTCATGCGCCAGCGCGCCACCGATATCCGGGATATCCGCACCCGCATGCTTCAGCTCCTGCTGGGCATACGCAGCGTGGACCTGGCCAACCTGCCGGCCGACAGCGTTTTGGTGGCCCACGATCTCACCCCCAGCATGACGGTGGGGCTTAAAAAGGAAAATGTGGCCGCCATCGTCACCGAGGCGGGGGGCAAAACCAGCCATTCGGCCATCTTGGCCAGAGCGCTGGAGCTGCCGGCGGTACTCAGCGTGCCGGCGGCCCTGGACAACATCCATGACGCCGATCCCGTCATTGTGGACGGCTCCGACGGGGCGGTCTTCCTATCCCCCGACGCCGCGTCGCTGGCGGCCTATCGCGAAAAGCAGGCGGCCGCCAGAGAGGCGCGCAAAAAGCTGGAGGTTTTCCGGGACAGGGCGACCAAAGACGCGGACGGAACCCTTTATCAGCTGTATGCCAATATCGGCACGGTAGAGGACGCAAAGGCCGCAGCCGAAGCGTCGGCCGAGGGAATCGGCCTGTTTCGCACCGAATTTCTCTTCATGGACCGTCCTTCCCTCCCCGACGAGCAGGAGCAGCTAGACGCCTATCAAAAGGTATCGGATATCATGGCCGGCAAGGAGGTCATTATCCGGACCCTGGATGTAGGCGGAGATAAGGCAATCTCCTATTTGGGGATGGAAAAGGAGGAAAATCCCTTCCTGGGTTATCGCGCTATCCGGTACTGTCTGGACCGACCGGACATTTACCGCGTCCAGCTCCGCGCCCTGCTGCGGGCCGGCGCCAAAAACAAAAACATCAAAATCATGCTGCCCCTGGTCACCAGCGTGGAGGAGGTCCGCGCAGCTAAATCTCTCCTCTTCGACTGCATGGACGAGCTGCGGCGGGAAGGGCTGCCCTTTGACGAGCATATTTCCGTAGGCGTTATGATCGAGACGCCGGCCGCCGCCCTTATCGCCGATCTGCTGGCGGCCGAGGCCGATTTCTTCAGCATCGGCACCAATGACCTGACCCAGTACACCATGGCAGTGGACCGCGGCAACGCAAGGGTGGAAAGGCTGTACACCACCTATCACCCCGCGGTTCTGCGCAGCCTGCGGCAGATTATCGCCGCGGCCAAAGCGGCCGGCATTCCCGTTGGCATGTGCGGCGAGGCGGCGGCCGACCCCTTGATGACGCCCCTACTGCTGAGCTTTGGCCTGGATGAGTTCAGCGTGGGCCCCGCCGGCATCCTGTCCACAAGAGCCCACATTGCCGCCTGGCGGCGGTCTGAGGCGGCGCATGTTGCAGCAGAGGCCATGACCCTGTCCGGCGCGGCGGGTATTCAGGGATACCTCCAGGCGGCCTGCAAAAACAGGTGAGCCACCTGGGAATACTTTCTCTGCGTCATATGTTCCCCAGAGCTATTTCCTCGGGCGCTAAGCATGCCCCTGCCCTTCCAACATCCTTTCATGCCGCGCTCCGGGTCGCGGCCTATGGACGTCCGGGAAAAACCGGACCACTGTTTGGTCCCCATATCATATACAATAGAAATCCCTCCGGTTTACCCGGAGGGATTTCTGCCGCATGGGCGTCTTACTTCTTATTTTTTCGCAGTAGTCGCATCGGCCGCCTTGGCGTCGGTTTTCTTGGCCTCCGAGGATTTGGCCGCGCTTTTTGCGGTCGATGTCTTGGCGGTCTCCTTCTTAGCGGAGGCCTCCGCAGGCTTCTTGGCGGATGCCTTTGCAGCCGTGGTCTGGGCCGCCGGCTTTTCCGCCTTGGCTGCCGGCTTTTTAGCGGCCGTCTTCTTGGCCGCGGGCTTGGCGGCGGCTTCAGCCTTGGG
>DXVY01000235.1 GCA_019417145.1 Clostridiales bacterium | reverse complement strand
ATGATGAAGAAGCCCATGCCGTACCTTGTGCCGTAGGTTTCGGCCAGAAAGAGGATGGATATGCTGGCGGACAGGCCGCTGCGCAGGGCGGTGAAGAGAGCGGGCAGACAGGCGGGCAGGGCGATATCCCGCAGTATGCGCCAGTGGCCGGCGCCGACGGCCCTGTAAGGATCAAAAAGCGCCGGCGGTATCTCCTTAACCGCGTCCCGTACGGCCAGCGTCAGCGGGAAAAAGACAAGCAGGAAGACCAGGACAATCTTGGGCAGGTCGCCGATGCCAAATAAAAGCAGCAGCAGGGGCAATAGCGCGGCCTTGGGCAATGGGCCGACTAGATAGAAAAAGCCGGAACAACAGGCGTCAGCCGTCTTTGACAGCCCAAGGAGCAGGCCCAGGGGCAGTCCGAATATAAGCGCGCAGACAAGGCCTGCCCACAGCCGCCAGAGGCTGTAGAGCAGGTGAAGGCCGAGGGATTGCCGGCAGTGAAACAGAGCGGCCAGGACCTGAAGGGGGCCGGGAAAGACGGATGCGTCCAACAGAGCGGACAACGCCTGCCAGAGTAGGAGAAGCGCCGGTGCCGCGGATAGCTTTACGACCCGTGCAAGACTACGAGGCGTTTTCATAAAGTAAGCTCCCTTCCCGGTCCCAAGGGCGCCGTTTTCCAATCGGTCCCCTCCGTCTGCTCAGGACGGTCCAGATGGGTGACCAGCAAAAGAACCGCATTGGTCTGCTCCAGGTATTCTTCCAAAAGCCCCGCAACTAGGCTGCGGGCCGCCGCGTCCAGACCGGTGAAGGGCTCGTCTAGCAAAAGCAGCCCGGGGGAGAGGGAGAGGGTCCGGGCCAGCATGACCCGCCTGTACTGTCCGCCGGATAATTGGGATGGATAGCGGCCGCACAGCCCTTCCAGGCCCATCCGTCGGCACAGGTCCGCCGCCCGGGAAGGCGATAGGGACAGTCCCGCCGCCCGGGCGAAACCAATTATATTTTTCTCCACCGTCAGCCAGGGAAGAAGACAGGAATCTTGGGGCATGTAGCCAATACGCGTGTTTTTGCGTACCTGCCGGGCGCCTGTAAAGTCTCGATGAAGCCCGGCCGCGATTTTGAGCAGGGTGGTTTTGCCGCAGCCGGAGGGCCCGCGAAGAACCAGCCGTTCTCCGGCCGAAAGTCGTATGGACAGGTTGCTTAAAGCCGGAATATCCTGGCAGCGCGCGGCGTTTTTTTTCGCAGAGCGTGCAGGGTCCACCAATGGATAATAGGCGCGCTGGATATCCAGACGCAAAACAGGGGCCTCATCCATGGTCTATCCCCAAGGCGTTCAGGTCGCACAGGATGGACGCGGGGTCGAGCCCCGTAGATAAAAGGCTTTTACCGTCCAGCCAGCCGACGGCGGCCGACAGGTCCTTTTGCGCAGGCGGGCGGGCCGTTCGGTAAGCGGGCAGCAGATCCTTTTTCAGCGTGTCGGGCAACCCCAATGCAGCGGCGGCCCGGTCTATGTCGACCCTGCCCGCCTGCAGGTCCTCTACCGCCCGATCATAGCCGGCGATCAGTTCTTTGAGCAGGGCAGGCTTGTCTTTAAGGGCGTCGGCGGAGAAAAGTAGAATGCCGGCGTCTAGGCCCAGGTCGGTCGAGGACGCGATCAGGCGGCAGCCGCCGGCTGCCGCCTCGGAGGCGTAGGGCTCGGGCAGAACAGCGGCGTCCAGTTTTCCGGCTTTCAGCAGCTCCAGCCGGGCGGGGATGGAAGGAACGGCCTGTTTTGTTATAGAATCAGGCTGTAGCCCGACGGATAGAAGCATCTGATCGGCGGCGTATTCGATGATGGTATGTATGCTCATGCCCACGGATCGACCGGCCAGGTCTTTTAAGCTTTGTATGCCGGACCCCTTTCCCGCCACAAGCTTATAGCATCCATCGGTCACGGTCAGCGCCTTATAATTCTGGCCGCCGTCCACGGCCAAAAATGCGGCCAGGAGATCGGACACCGCCCCGTCCAATCGGCCGCTGAAGAGGGCGCTGTCCCGTTCCACCGGGCTTTTAAAGGGCTCCAGAACTATATTCCCGGGCAGGTAGCCCGCCTGGGCCGCCAGCATGAGGGGAATGGAATCCAGATCGGGCATGACCCCCACCCGCAGGGTTGACTTCTGTTGGCCGCAGCCGGCCGGGGCTATAAAAAGGATTATAGATAGGAGTGTGGCGAGCGCGCGTATGCCGCGCCGTGCACGGCGCGGGGCGGATGGCTTTATGTAGGACAAGCGGTTCCCTCCCATTTTTTATACAGCGGATTTTCAATTCCGCCCGCCTTGAGCAGTCGGCCGGCAAGATGGTCCACAAGCGCGGCCAGATCGGCGGGCCGGCTGTAAAAGGCCGGCATGGGCGGACAGATGACGCAGCCCGCCTGCCGAAGGGTCAGAAGATTGCGCAGGTGAATTTCGCTTAAAGGGGACTCCCTTGGGCAGAGGACCAGCTTCCGTCCTTCCTTCAGACAAACGTCGGCCGCCCGGCAAAGCAGGTCCCCGCCGCAACCGGCGGCCAGCCTGCCGGCGGTGGCCATGGAGCAGGGAACGATGAACATGCCCGCTGTCGCGCCGGCGCCGCTGGCTATGGAGGCGGTAAGCTCTCGGTTGTCATGCAGACACAGCCGTTCGTTCTCCATGGCGGTTAGAAAGGCTTCCAGGGCCAGACCGGTCTCCTGCTGGAACACCAGCCTGCCCGCGTCGGTAGCCACCACGTGCAGGCGACGGGTATGGGCCAGCAGGTATTCGGCCATCCGCAGGGCGATGGGACTGCCGCTGGCGCCGGTTATCCCCAAGATCCATTCCTCCAAAAAAGCGCCTCCTTTTTAAGCATACAAAAGAAAATCCAGGCCGGCAAAGAGAAAGAAGACTACGCTGACCAACTGGTTTAGGTGATAGGATGCAAAACGCATGCGACGGGCGTCCAGCGGGTCTATATTCAGATGTTCTAAGAGCATCAGCATGCCCGCCGCCAAAAGGCCGATATAATAAAAGGGGCCGGACTTGTGAAAAAGGGGTAGGAGCAGCAACAGCCCGCAGCTCAGTACATGACATCCGGCCGACAGTAGCAAGGCCGCCCGCAGCCCGAAGCGGGCGGGTAGGGAATGGAGGCCCTCGGTCCGGTCAAAGTCTATGTCCTGGGTGGCATATAAAATGTCAAAGCCGGCTACCCACAGGCAGACAG
>DXVY01000234.1 GCA_019417145.1 Clostridiales bacterium | reverse complement strand
CGGCCGTATGGCCTACCTGGTCCAGACCGACACGGTGGAGCTGGCCGGCGCGCCTCAAAGCATCCGTCTACAGATCACCGACAGCTCCGCCAAGCAGGCCGACATCTACGACCGGTATACCGCCCGGGTCCGGCTGTACGTCCCCAACGACTTCACCAGGTCGTCCCGCTATGCCGACGGGGTCTACCTGTGCGGCACGGCCTTGGGCGATCAGGCGGTGGAAACGGCCGAGAGCCGTCCTCTGTTCTACCAGGTGATCCGGCTCCGCCGTCATATCCGCTCCTTTTTCCAGACCCATCTTGCCGCCGACGTCGCCGCCTCCATGAACGGTCTGCTGCTGGGGGACAGGTCGGACATGACCGAAGAGGTGGAATCCAACCTACGGAACAGCGGCATTTCCCACATTATGGCCGTTTCCGGCCTGCATCTGGCGGTCATTTGTCAGGGCCTGCTCTTCCTGCTGAAAAAGTGCAGGGTAGGCCGCCGCCTGTCAGCCCTTATCACCATGGGGGCTACCGTACTGCTCATGGCCCTCACGGGGTTTTCGGCCTCCATCCTGCGGGCCGGCTTTACCTATCTGATCATGCTGACCGGCGTCCTTATCCGCGCCAGAGCCGACGCCCTCAATTCCCTGGGGGGCGCGGTGCTGCTCATTCTGGCCATCAATCCCTTCCTGATCGGGGATCTGTCCTTCCAGCTATCGGTGGCCGCCACGCTGGGGATCCTGCTTTTGTGCCCGGTCCTGTACGCATGGCTGATCCGTCGTCTGCCGGACAGGGCCGCCTGCCGTCCCCTGAAGGCCGGCGCGCTGGTGCTGGCCCAGACCCTGGCCGCCACCCTGTTCACCCTGCCCATCACCTTTTTGCGTTTTGACCGCATCTCATTGGTCAGTCCCCTGACCAACCTGGCCGTTTCGGCGGCGGCCTCGGCGGCCCTGCTTTGCGGCGTTCTGGCCGTGGCCTTGTTTTCCCTGCCCCTTTTGCACTTTGTGGGCTATCCCTTCCTGCTGGCCGCCGGCCTGCTCATCCGCTATATCAACGCGGCGGCCGATTTTTTCGGCAACCTGCCCTTTGCCACCGCTCCCACCCTGTATGTACATATCCAGATATGGCTGGCCGCCGTCCTGGCACTCACGGCCCTGGCCCTGCTGCTGCCGGGGCGGCGACGGCGGCTGCTGCGAATGACGGCCACGGCCTCGGCCTTCCTGCTTGCCATCAGCTGCTGCGCCTATACCCTGTTTCAGCATGGCGTAACCAGCGTGAGCCTGCTGGATACCGAGGAGGGCCTGTCCATCCTGCTCACCCGAGGCAGCCGCTCCGCCCTGATCGGAGCCGGCGGCAGTAGGGGCGACTATTATACCATCCGCAGCGCCCTGCAGGCCAGGGGAGGGGGCAAAGCCGACCTGCTGCTTTTACCCGATACGGGCCAGACGTATACCGGCGGACTCAAACAACTCTTGCGGGAACAATCCTTTGCCTGCCTGGCCTCCCCCAGCAGGACCCTGGCCGCCAGCCTGCGGGCCGACGGGGAGGCGGACGGCTATACCCTGCTGGAAAGCAACCAGGAGCTCCACATGTGGGGGGACGTGGTCTTGCGTCCCGTATCCGCGGGGGAAAACGCAGGGATATATCTGGAGGTGGGCCGGACCGCCTTTTTAGCCCTGCCCGCCGGGGCGGATACGGACCAGCTGCCGGCCGGCTGCCGGAATCCCCAGGTGCTGCTCACCGGCGACCAACCGCCGGAAGGCCTGTCCGCCCAGCTGGGCCTGGTCAGCGCGGACCCGGAGGGTGCGCCGGCCGCTGCGGCCGCCCTGGCTCTCCAGGGCATACCGGCCTATGCCACCGGGGGCGAGGGCGGGCTGACCGTCCAGACCCGGGGCGAGGGAGATATCACTGTAAGGAGAGAAGGCGTATGAAGCCCATTACCGAAGCCGCGCTTAAAAAGCAGATCAAGGAGGGGCTCGCCCCGGTCTATCTGCTATACGGAGACGAGTCCTATCTGAAGCAGCATTATGTAAATCAAATAATCAAAAGGGCGGTCGCCGGCGACCAGAGCTTCAACCTGAACCGTTTGGACGGCGCGCCGGATATGCAGGCCCTATATGACGCGGCCAGCCAGCTTCCCCTGCTGAGCCCTCAAAAATGCGTGCTGGTCCATGACTGGGATATAGAAAAATTGGCCGCGTCCGAGCTGGATAAGCTGCTGGAAATCGTGGCCGAGCCATTGGACACCACTGTCTTAGTTTTTTGGTTCGATACGGTGGAGATACAGATAAAAAAGGCGACAAAGTTCAAAAAGCTGGCGGCGGCGGTGGAAAAGCGGGGCGGCTATGCTGTGGAGCTGAACCACAGATCCCCGGCCGAACTCCAGCGTATGCTCTGCGACGGCGCGGCCAGGCGGGGCTGTCGTATGGAGCCCACCACCGCCCGTTATCTTATCGAAACCTGCTCGGACGATTTGCAGACCCTGCTGGCCGAGCTGGAAAAGCTCTGCGCCTACGGCGCCGGCCAGCACATCACCCGGGAGATGATCGACCAGGTAGCCGTGCGTTCGGTGGACGTTTCGGTCTACAATCTGGCCCGGGCCCTGACCGGCGGGCGCATGCAGGAGGCCATGCGCATTTTGGACGACTTGTTTTTCCAGCGGGTGGAGCCCCTGGTCATTTTAGGCAGCCTATCGGCTCCATATGTGGATATGGTGCGGGCTAAGGCGGCCGGCGCAGCGGGAAAGCAGCCGGAAAGCATCGCGCAGGCATTCGGCTATTACGGCACGGCCTTCCGGCTGAAAAACGCGGCCCGCACCGCCCGGGACATGACCGGGGACCAGCTGCGCGACAGCCTGCGGGTTTTGTTGGAGGCCGACGGCATGCTCAAGGGCTCCAAGACCAGTCCCCGGGTGGTGCTGGAGCAGACGCTGGTGCGGCTGTACAGCATAGCAAAGGGGGTATCCCTTTGATCCAGCTGAAAGAAGCCGTAATCGTAGAGGGCAAATACGACAAGATCAAGCTGCAAAATTTTATCGACGCACTGATTATCGTCACCGACGGGTTCGGTATATTCAAGGATAGACCCAAGCTGAATCTCATTCGCCGCCTGGCCGCCAATAACGGCGTGATCATCCTGACCGACAGCGATGGCGCCGGGTTTCGCATCCGCTCTTTTCTCAACGGCAGCATTCGGAAGGGCAAGGTATATCAGCTGTCTCTTATACA
>DXVY01000233.1:504-3222 GCA_019417145.1 Clostridiales bacterium | reverse complement strand
GTCAAGGACGGGGCCATGTGCACCTGCGGCCGGCCGGGCTGCTGGGAGTCCTATGCCTCGGCCACAGGCTTGATCCGGCTGACCAGGGAGGCCATGGAGAAAAATCCCGATTCCAAGATGTGGGAGCTGGCCGGCTCCCTGGAGCAGGTCAACGGCCGCACCGCCTTTGACGCTATGCGCGCCGGGGACGAGGCCGGTTCCAAGGTCGCCCATGACTATATGGACTACGTCGCCTGCGGCCTTGTCAATGTGATCAATATCTTCCAGCCTACGGTCGTCTGTATCGGCGGCGGTATATCCAAGGAGGGGGAGACCCTGCTGGCTCCCATCCGCGCTTATGTGGAGAGAGAGCGGTATTCCAAGCATTCGGCCAAGCAGACCGAGCTGAAAACCGCCCAGCTTGGCAATGACGCCGGCATTATCGGCGCGGCGTTTTTAAAGAAACTTTACGCGTAATTTACATAGATTTATCCAATACAGTATGGAGAGAGGTCGTTTCATGGATTATACTGCTTTAAAGAGCTATGCCGGTATGCTGGGCTGCGTTTGCCGGGAAAATATTCCCCTGCGCGAGCATACCAGCTTTGCCATCGGCGGTCCGGCTGATATCATGATTGAAGCCACCAGTGAAACGGCCTTGTGCAGTCTGGTTGAGGCGTGCAAAAGGTGGGAGCTGCCCGTATTTGTTCTGGGCAACGGCACCAATCTCTTGGTGTCCGACGCCGGCATAGAGGGCGTGGTGCTTCATATCAGCGGCGGAATGTCGGACGTGGAGCTGGTGGGCGCCTGTGAGATTCGCTGTGGCGCGGGACTCAAGCTTTCCCGGCTGTGTACCTTTGCGCTGGAGCACTCCCTGACCGGCCTGGAATTCGGCTGGGGCATCCCCGGTTCTGCCGGCGGCGCCGCTTATATGAACGCAGGCGCCTATGACTCGGAGATGAAAAATGTGCTGGTCTCCTGCCGGCATGTGGATCAGGACGGAAAGGCGGGCCAGCGGGAGGGAGAGGCGCTGGACCTGTCCTATCGGCACAGCGCGTATGCCGCGTCGGGCGAGATTATAACCGGGCTGTATCTGCGCCTCCAGCCGGGGGATCCGGAGGTCATACGGGCCAAAATGGAAGACCTGATGCAGCGCCGCAAGTCCAAGCAGCCTCTGGAATATCCCAGCGCAGGCAGCGTCTTTAAACGACCGGCGGGCCATTATGCCGGCACCCTCATCGAGCAGTGCGGGTTAAAGGGCTGCCAGATCGGCGGGGCCAGGGTCAGCGAAAAGCACGCCGGCTTTATTATCAATACGGGGGGCGCCACCTGCTCGGACGTCCGCCGCCTGATCGAGCATATCCAGCGCGAGGTTTTTTTGCAAACCAGTATCGAGCTGCAAACCGAAATCAAAATCGTAGGCCGCATGTAAACAGGACAGCGCGGAACGGGTGAACGACACATGGATTTTATAATTGTAACAGGCATGTCCGGCGCGGGCAAATCCCAGGCCGCCAAGGCTTTGGAGGATATCGGGTTCTACTGTGTGGACAATATTCCGCCGGCTATGCTGCCGGCCTTTGCCAACCTTTGCTGGAAGGGGCAGACCAAGCTTTCCAAGGTGGCGGTGGTCACCGATGTGCGGGGCGGCGAGCTTTTCCAGGATATCAACAGCGTGCTGGATGAGCTGTCCAAAAGCGAGATCGACATCAAGATTCTGTTTCTGGACGCCGACGACGAGGTCCTTGTCCGCCGCTATCGGGAAACCCGCCACAAGCATCCTTTATGCGACCTAAAGCATATCTCCATCATCAACGCCGTGCGGCAGGAACGGGAGCTGCTCAAATCGGTTTACGCCCGGGCGGATTATATTATAGACACCTCCCATATATCTTCGGCCCAGCTCAAGCAGCGCATTTCCAGCCTGTTTTTGGGGGACGCTTCTCAAGCGCTGACCATCCAGTGCATGTCCTTTGGCTTTAAATACGGCGGACTGGCCGAAGCCAATCTGGTTTTTGACGTGCGTTGCCTGCCCAATCCCTATTATATTGACGAGCTGCGTCCTCTCACGGGCCTGGACGCGCCCATCCGAGAGTATGTGATGAAATTCCCCCAGACCGAGGGCTTTGTGGAGCGGATGCTGGCCCTTGTGGATTATACCGTGCCGCTCTACTGCAGCGAGGGCAAGAGTCAGCTGCTTATCGGCATCGGCTGCACCGGGGGCAAGCATCGGTCGGTGACCCTGACCGAACTTTTGTATCAGCATTTGCAGGAAAAGGGCTACAGGGTGAGCGTAAGTCACCGGGATATCAGCAAGGCCTGATGCGTCGCTGCGCCGGGCTATGCCCCAATCCCGCATATCGCCGGCCGTACTACCGCCGGCAGAAAGCCAAGAGGTGAACCCCATGTCCTTTTCTTCCAGAGTCAAGGACGAGCTTTGCCTTGTCCGGCCGTCCAGTTGCTGTAAGACCGCCGAATTGTACGGTCTTTTGCTCTTTGGGCGGTCTTTTTCATCGGAAAGTATATCCATCCAGACCGAGCATGGCGGGGTGGCCGAGCGATATGCCTCCCTGTTGCGGCAGGTCTGCGATATTGGTCCCGTGGTGTCCAGCGCCGGCGGCCGTCGGGAGCTGCAAACGGTGACCGTAACGGGGGAGGCCGACCGGCGGCGGGTCCTCCATCATTTTGATCACAGCGCCCGGGATATCCAGCTTCGTATACGGGGGGCAAGGCTGCAAC
>DXVY01000233.1:0-494 GCA_019417145.1 Clostridiales bacterium | reverse complement strand
TGGGCTCGGAGATGTGTATAAGAGACAGCAAGGCTGCAACGGGAATGCTGCGCTGGCGCTTTTGTGCGCGGCGCTTTTCTTGCCTGTGGCAGCCTGACCGATCCCCAAAAGGATTACCATTTGGAATTTCTTGTTCCCCATCTGCCCCTGGCCAGCGACTTTATGGCCTTTTTGTCCGGCCGGGGTTTTGCGCCCCGTATGGTCATGCGGGGTTCGGCGGCGGTGATCTATTTCAAGGAAAGCGATCATATCGAGGATCTGCTCACATTAATGGGGGCTACCAACAGCACCTTAGAACTGATGAATATTAAAATTTATAAAAATGTGCGCAATAAGGTAAACAGGATCACCAATTGTGAGACGGCCAATCTCACCAAGACGGTCAACGCGGCCGTGGCCCAGCTGGAGGCGATCGACAGGCTGGAACAGACGGGGAGACTGGCCGCCCTGCCGCCGGAGCTGCAGGAGGCAGCCGCCCTGCGGCGGGACAACCC
>DXVY01000232.1 GCA_019417145.1 Clostridiales bacterium | reverse complement strand
AATTTAAGAAATTCCCGGCCGGTGAGAAATTCCGGCACCACCGGCGTGGAAAGGACATAACCGATATCATCGGCGGCGATGGGGCGCGCGACGCCCCCCTCTTCCACGAGAAAGCTGCCGCCGTCCGCCTTTATATCCTCGTTGATACAGTTAAACAAAGTGGTCTTGCCGGCGCCGTTTCTTCCCAGCAGTCCGTATATCTTCCCCTTTTCAAAGGTGAAACTCGCGCCCTTCAAAACCTCCTTGGGGCCAAAGCTTTTGCGTATATCCCGCACAATCAGTTTCATTTCATCTCTCCTCAACGGTCCCCGCAGAAAAGCCGCTTCCGCATGGGACATGGATTTGTGATCATTGTACCACGGCCGCCCCGGCGCCACAACTTAATAATTCATAAATTTTCGTTGCAAATCGAAGCCGCATTGTGGTATCGTAAGAAAAAAACGCGGGAGGTACCGCTTATGCACAGCATTTCAGAATTCACCATTCGTCCGGCCCTGCGGGAGGACGCGGCGCTCATCCTTTCTTTTATCCGGAAAATCGCCGCCTATGAGCATATGTCCGACCAAGTGGACGCCACCGAAGCCATGATCCGGGAATCGATCTTCGACCGGAACGCAGCCTCTGTGCTCATCGGAGAATACAAAGGCGCGCCGGTGGGATTCGCCCTTTTCTTTGCGAATTTTTCCACCTTTACCGGCCGCCCAGGCATACATCTGGAGGATCTGTTTGTGGATGAGGAAATGCGGGGCAGGGGCTTCGGAAAGGCCCTGTTCCAGGCCGTGGCGGCCGAGGCGGTTCGCCGGGGATGTCCCCGTATGGAGTGGGCCTGTCTCGACTGGAACCGTTCCTCCATCGACTTCTACCACCATATGGGCGCCCAAGGCTTGGACGATTGGACCACCTATCGCCTGTCCGGCCCGGCCCTGGATCAGGCCGCGCAGGAATAGCCGACGCATGGCGCATCCCCGCCTTTCCAACCGAAAGGCGGGGACTTTTTGGTTTTCCTCATAAATGCGGCATACGGGCGGCATACTAATCCTGGAAACCACTTGGATAAAATTGGGATAGCGCCGCCCGCGGGTTCATAAATATGGATGAGAGGGCGGTCCCTTGGGAGGAAACCAAATGTCTTACAAAGACCTGCACGCCTATCTGGCCGCCCTGGACCAGGCCGGACAGCTCAAGCGCATTTCCGTTCCCGTGGACAGCCGGCTGGAGATCGCCGAAATCACCGACCGGGTATCCAAACGCATAGGCCCCGCCCTGCTCTTCACAAATGTCAAGGGCTCCGACTTTCCCGTGCTGACCAACGCTTTCGGCAGCTTTCGCCGCATGGAGCTGGCCCTTTCGGTCAAAAGCCTGGACCAGCCGGCCGCACGTATCCGCCGTCTGCTGCATAGCGAGAACTACCTAACCCTGTCCGACAAGGTAAAGGCCCTGCCCCGGCTGGCCGGCTTGGCCGCCGCCCTGCCGGTGACCCTATCCCACGGAAGCTGTATGGAGCAAGAGGAGATACCCGACCTTTCCCGCCTGCCCGCCCTGCTCTGTTGGCCGGAGGACGGCGGACGCTATCTGACCCTGCCCGTGGTCTGCACCGCCGATCCGGACACCGGCGCCCATAATTATGGCGTCTATCGCATGCAGGTGTTCGGCCGCCGCACCGCCGGGCTGCACTGGCATCTCCACAAGGACGGCCGGTCCATCTTTGAAAAATATCGAAAGCGGGGCGGCAAAATGCCGGTTTCGGTGGTCATCGGCTGCGATCCGGCCGTCACCTACGCCGCCACCGCGCCCCTGCCTCCCGGCCTGGATGAGATGCTGCTTGCCGGCTTCCTGCGGGGACGGCCGGTATCTCTGGTCAAGTCCCATTTAAGTTCCATCAAGGTGCCCGCGGCCAGCGAATTTCTGTTGGAGGGATACGTGGATACCGATGAGCTGCGGGAGGAGGGTCCCTTTGGGGATCACACAGGCTATTATTCGGAAAAGGCGCCCTATCCCGTCTTTCATCTAAAGCGCATGACCCGCCGCGCCCATCCGGTGTATCAGGCCACTGTGGTGGGCAGGCCCCCCATGGAAGACTGCTATATGGCCAAGGCCACCGAGCGGATCTTTCTGCCCTTTTTACAGCTTGTCTGCCCGGAAATACAGGATATAGATCTGCCCCTGGAGGGAGTCTTCCACAACTGCGCCGTGGTATCCATCGCCAAACGGTATCCCGGCCAGGCCTTTAAGGTCATGCACGCCCTTTGGGGTATGGGGCAGATGATGTATCAAAAAATGATTGTCATAGTGGACGCAGACGTGGATCCCCACAACCGGTCGGAGGTGCTCTGGCGGGTATGCAACAACATTGACCCCGGCCGGGACCTTCTGGTAACCCCCGGCCCCCTGGACGCGCTGGATCATGCCTCTCCCGTCCGCCATTTCGGCAATCGGCTGGGCATCGACGCCACCCGCAAGCTGCCGGAGGAAGGCCATCCGCGCCCCTGGCCCCGGAACCTTCGCCGGCCTGAAGAAATCCTGTCTCAAGTGACCGAAAGGTGGAAGGAATATGGATTCTAAGCCCCTGGCCCCGCAAAAGGGCGCAGGGGAAGGGAAAACGCACACAGGTATTCTGACCCGTCTGCGCCGGTATGGGGAGCTCACCCTCTTTTCCCACACCCTTTTCTCCCTGCCCTTTGGTCTGCTGGCCATGATCTGGGCTGCCGACGGCCTCCCTCCGCTGAAGACCTTTTTTTGGATTCTGCTGGCCCTGGTGGGGGCCCGCAACGGGGCCAACGCCTTCAACCGCATCGCCGATCTGGCCTTGGACAAGAAAAATCCACGCACCAGCGGTCGTCCTCTGGCCGACGGACGGGTATCCATGACCGAGGCGGTGATCCTGACCCTGCTCTGCTTTGGACTGCTGGTCCTATCGGCCGCCATGCTCAACCCCCTTTGTCTGGGCCTTTGTCCGCTTGCCATTGGCATTTTCCTGTTTTATTCCTATACCAAGCGCTTCACCTGGCTCTGTCATTTTGTGCTGGGCGCGGCCTGTGGCGGCGCGCCGCTGGGGGCCTGGATGGCCGTGCGGGGGATGACAACCTCCACCGCGTATCCTTCGTCCTGATCGGACGATCCGCCCACAGTCCCCCGCAGCAAGGCCTTTCCCTCGGCCCCCGGCACCGTCTCGTCCTTCCAGCGCCCGCCCGAATACCGGGCTGTCTGCTGCAGGCCGTTCGGCCCGACGGTCAGGCGCAGGGTATTGGTATCCAGCGTATCGGA
>DXVY01000231.1 GCA_019417145.1 Clostridiales bacterium | reverse complement strand
GTCTTCCTTTCCCTCTCGCTTGTCTTTGTCAATCTATGAAACCCCTTTCCGTTAACGCCAAAGAATCGGGGCGGGATCAAATACAGCTTTCCCGACCGGCTGCCGGTTATCCCGGCGACCTACGACTTCAGCCGCTGATCCGCCGTATAAAAGCCAAAAAATATGCGGGCAGCGGACTGTCAAATTCCATATAGGCGTTGGTCTGCGGATGAACAAATCCTATTTTTTTGGCATGCAGGCACTGGCCCTCTAGGCCCGCAGCAGCCCGCTTGGGACCGTACACAGGGTCGCCGGCCACAGGATGACCTATATAGGCCATATGGACCCGGATCTGATGGGTGCGGCCGGTCTCAAGCCGAAGCCGGAGATGGGTAAAGCCGCCGTTTTGGCCGGGATACCGGGCCAGTACACTATAGTGGGTGACAGCCGGCCTGCTGTTTTTATCCGTGACGGCCATCTGCTTACGCTTTTGAGGATGGCGGCCGATGGGGGCTTCCACCCTGCCCTCCTCCGTCTTTACCTGACCGTGGACCACCGCTTCGTATTCCCTGGTAAAGGAATGGGCCTTGATCTGGGCGGCCAGGGACTGATGGGCCGCGTCGGTCTTGGCCACCATAAGCAGCCCGCTGGTATCCTTGTCGATGCGGTGAAGGATGCCGGGGCGCTGGACTCCGCCAATACCCGACAGGCTGTCCCCGCAATGGGCCAAAAGGGCGTTGACCAGGGTGCCCTCATAATGCCCCGGGGCCGGATGAACCACCATGCCCTCGGGCTTATTCACCACCAGCAGGCAATCGTCCTCATAGACGATATCCAGCGGGATTTGTTCCGCCTTGGCCTCGCAGGGCTTCAGGTCGGGGATCCGGACCAGCAGGGTCTCCCCCCCGCCCACCTTACAGTTTTTTGCCGCCGGCCGGCCGTTTATTTCCACACCGCCTTCCGCAATCAGTCGGGCGGCGGCCGAACGGGTCAGCTCTAAAGCGGCGGACAGGAAAACGTCCAGTCGGGTCGGCGTCGGCAGGTCGGCGGTCAGGACCTGGGTTCGCACGGCGGCTGCCCCTCCTTCGGTTCTTTGGAAGCGCATTTGCGCTGCCGCGTCCTTTTCAGGTCTTTCACCGTATCCACCGCAAAGTACAGCACGATCAACGCCGCGCCTATTACCACGCAGCAGTCGGCGATATTGAAGACCGGAAAGTTGATAAGGCGGAAATCCAGGAAATCCACCACATAACGGATCCCCTCGTCATTGACGCGGAAGATGCGGTCGATCATATTGCCCACGCCGCCGGCCAGCACCAGAAAAAGGGCCCAGTGCATGATCGGACTGCGAAAGGTCTTTTTGATCAGCAGGCTGATACAAACCAACAGGACGATGGTGGTAATAGAAAGAAAAATCCATGGCTGATTTTTAAATATACCGAACGCGGCCCCCGGATTCTGCACATAGGTGATGTGAAACACCCCTTCAATCACCGGTTGGGTCTGGTATTCCACGAAATGGGCCACGATATAATTCTTGGTCAGCTGATCGGCCACCACCAGCCCCAGGGCGGCGATCAGGGCAAAAATATAGCTCACGGGCGGGCCTCCTTTCCCCTTAGGCGGGGATGCTACAGGACTATGACCCGGGCGAAACCGTCCGGGTCATAGTCGCCGTTATTTCAAAATGGAAGCGCAACGGGCGCAGAGCTCGGGATGGGTTGCATCGCTGCCCACATCCTCGGTATACATCCAGCAGCGCAGGCACTTCTTGCCGGCGGCCGGCTCCACCTTCACATCCAGACCCGATTCGGACTGGGGACGGCCCTCCTCCACACGGACGGCCGAGACGATGAAGATGGCCGGCAGCATGGCCTGGGTCTGCTTTAAGAAGTCGTATTTCTCCCCATCGGCGGTCAGGGTCACAGCAGCCTCCAAAGACGCGCCGATGACCTTGGCCGTCCGCGCCTCCTCCAGGGCCTTCTTTACCTCGTCCCGGACGGCGTGGATCTGCTCCCAACGGGCCATAAAGGCCGCATCCTCCTCGCCCACGGCCGCGGGCATGGGATTAAACAGGACGTTTTCTCCGTCCCGGTCGGCGGCATGGGGCATATATCTCCAGATTTCGTCGGCGGTATAGGCCAAAATGGGGGCGAACAGGCGGGTCAGGGTATCCAGCACCCGATAGATCACCGTCTGCGCCGCCCGGCGGGTCTCGCTGTCGGCGGCCTCCACATACAGCCGGTCCTTGATCACGTCCAAATAGAAGTTGGACATATCCACTACGCAGAAATTATGAACGGCATGGTAGATGAGATGATATTCAAAGCCGTCATAGGCCTCGCGACACTTTTTAACCAGCTGGTCCAGCCGCATCAAGGCCCAGCGGTCGATCTCCTGAAAGCTGTCCTCGCCTGCGGCATTCTTATCGGGGTCAAAATCCGCCAGGTTGCCCAGGATGAACCGGGCGGTATTGCGGATCTTGCGGTAGACCTCGGACAGCTGCTTTAAAATCTCGGGGGAAACCCGAATATCGGCGTGGTAATCCGATGAGGCGACCCAGAGGCGGAGAATATCGGCGCCATACTGTTTGACCACATCGTCGGGAATGATGGTGTTGCCCAGGGACTTGGACATCTTCTTGCCCTCGCCATCCACCACCCAGCCGTGGGTGACCACCGTCTTATAAGGCGCCTCGCCCTTGGTGGCAACCGCTGTCAGCAGGGAGGACTGGAACCAACCCCGGTACTGGTCGGCCCCCTCCAAATAGAGGTCGGCCGGGAAGCGGAGATAATCCCGCTCATCCAGCACGGCGGCGTGAGAGGAGCCGGAATCGAACCAGACGTCCATGATATCGGTTTCCTTCTTGAAGTGTTTGCCGCCGCATTTGGGGCAGGTATAACCTTCCGGCAGAAGGGCGGCCGCATCCTCGGCGTACCAGGCGTCGGCTCCCTTTTCACGGAACACCTCGGCCACATGGGCGATGGTTTCCTCGCTGACGATATCCGCGCCGCAGTCCTCACAGTAGAAGATGGGGATGGGCACGCCCCAGGTGCGCTGACGGGAAATACACCAGTCGCTCCGATCCTTCACCATATTGGCGATACGGTCCTCGCCCCAGGCCGGCACCCACTGCACGCCATGGATGGCCTCCAGGGCCTTGTCCGCAAAGTCGGAGATGGAGCAGAACCACTGCTCGGTGGCCCGGAAGAGGATGGGCGATTTACACCGCCAGCAGTGGGGATACTGGTGGATAATCTTGGCCAAAGCGAACAGATGGCCGGTCTCCTCC
>DXVY01000230.1 GCA_019417145.1 Clostridiales bacterium | reverse complement strand
CTCGGGGGTCAGGCGAAAATCGTCCTCGGCCCGCATTTCCAAAATCACCGGCACACCGCCGGCCAGACGGGTGATAGGCTCGTAGCAGACAAAGCTGGGTTGGACGATCAACACCTCGTCCCCCGGCCGCACCAGAGCGCGCACAGCCCCGTCGATGGCCTCGCTGCCCCCCACCGTCACCAAGATTTCGTCGGCGGGGTCATATGTAAGCTGGTATTTGCGCTCCATGTACTTGGCGATTTCATTGCGCAGTTCCTTTAAGCCCCAGTTGGAGGTATACCGGGTCTTGCCCTCCTCCAAGGACTCGATGCCCGCCCGGCGGATGTGGAAGGGGGTGAGAAAATCCGGCTCGCCCACCCCTAAGGATATTACATCGTCCATCTCTTCAGCGATATCAAAGAATTTCCGGATACCGGAAGGCTTGATATCCAGAATGGTAGGATTCAGTATTTTCTCATAATCCATCACAGCGACATAGTCCTCCTGTCGTCGCTTTTTGTATCGCACAACTCCACATTCAGCTCCTTATACCGGCGCAGGACAAAATGCGTAGCCGTGGAGGTCACCTCCGCCATGGTGGCCAGACGCTTGGCCACGAACATGGCCACCTCCTGGAAGGTCTTTCCCGTAACGATGACGCACAGGTCATATCCCCCCGACATGAGGTAAACCGTCTCCACCTCGTCAAATTCCATAACGCGGCGGGCAATCTCTTCAAATCCCGAATCGGGCTGGGGCACCACCTTGAGCTCGATCAGCGCCGATACATAGGCGTGATCCATCCGCTCCCAGTCCACCACCGCCTTATACACCCGGATAATCCCCGCGTTTTCCATATCCGCGATCTGTCGCTTGACCTCTTCCTCGGTCAGGTTCAGCATGACCGCTAATTCCCGGTCCGAGTAGCGGGCGTTTTCATTTAATAGATTCAGCAGCTTATAATTGATATTCATTTTCCTGCTCCTTTCCGCAAATGCCTGGGCACGCTTTTTAGATCAACGGTATCTGTATAGGAATCCGGTTCTGATAAAGGGTTATGTACTGGAAGCCGGCCACGGCGGCCAGCGCCATGCCCTCCTCGATGCCAGCGCCCACGTCGGCGGCGTTGTGCGCGTCCGATCCGATGGTGACATACTCGCCCCCCGCCGCCCGGAAGCGCTTGAGGAGCGCCAAATCAGGCATGGTACAGCCCAGCCCCTGGCGCAGGCCCGATGTGTTAATCTCCAGCGCCTTGCCGGTGGCGGCCATGAGGCGGAACAGCCGGTCGATCTGATCGTAATATTTCGTAATATCCACCTGGATTCCATTGACCCCGGTAATATACCGCAGGGGATAGGTCAGATGGGCCAAAGAATCAAAGCCGCCCCAGCCCACAATATCGGTCAGTTCGCTGAAATATTGATGCAGCAGCGACTCCGGCTCATTCTCCGGCAGGGAATAATCCAAGACATAAAAATCCTTCCCGTCGCTTAAATTATGCTGGGAGGCCAGCACAAAATCCAGCGGACGATTCAATGCATCGGCGGCAGCTTCCTTATCGGCCAGAGGCTGCCCCAGCTCAATGCCCCGCAGGACGATGAGCTGGCCGGAAAAGACCGACCGGGCCTTGGTTGTCTCAAAATAAGATTGGCGCACCGACAGGGCGTATCCGTCCCGCTTATAGGCGTCGCATTCACAGTGGTCGGTGATGGCCAGCGTCCGCAGTCCGGCCTGGCAGGCCCGCTCGCACAGAAGCATGACCGAGTGGATGGCGTCGGGAGAATTGTCGGTATGGGTATGGAAATCCATCTTGTTTTTATAGGCCATAGGGATACCTCCCATCTATAGTTATAAGCGGCAGTTATAAGCGGCGAGCCAGCCAAATGCCACGCATCTTCTTTGGCCGCCCGGCATCATTTCCAGAGCGCAGGGGGCATTCCGCAGCTGCGCAGAAAAGAAACCCCTAAAGGCCCGGCAACCTTATCCGCCGGCGGCATCCAAACGCCGGGCCCGTCTCCCGCCCCTTCGCCCCGATACAGGCGCGGGGGGTTCCTCTTTTTATTTATGTTACAGCTTATTTAAGTATAGCATAAACCAAAGAAAAAAAATAGGGCCAATTCCCGCAAAACTGAAAAAGGGCCCCTGCGCCGGCGGCATATCGCCCGACCGGCCTCCCCCACTGCCGTTTACCGCCCAAACAGCGGCTAAAATCCGGGCCCGGCTGGACGTCCACGGATAAGGCGGACGGCGGACGGCTTGCACGGAAAAAAGGGGGGCCCGGACAAAACGGGCAGCGGACAGCCCACCCGGACAAAGCGGGCAGCGGACAGGGCCTCACGCACGGACTGCCCCATCCTTTATCCCTGCATGGCGCTGCGCTGGGTGAGGATCCATTTCTCCCGGTCCAAAGGGTTGACCCCCCGGCGCTTGGCCACGGCCCCCAGCTCCAACGGACAGGGCTCGTAGCCGGCAAAGCGGGTGGATATCATACCCCGGCCGGAGGTGAGAGAGGCCAGCCGGACAGTATAATCCATAAAGGTCGCGGCGGGGACCCTGGCCTCCATTACAAACCGCCCGCCGCTTATAACCGGCGAATCGAACGCGCCCCGCATAGCGATCATATCCCCGATGACCTTGCCCACATATTCCTCCGGGGCGGAGATGCGCACGGCCTGCATGGGCTCCAGCAGGGTGGTGCCCGTATTCACCAGCCCGTTCATGACCGCCATTGGCGTGGCCAAAAAGAAATCCAGCGGATGGGTATGGACGGTGTGATGTTCTCCCCCAACAAGGGTCACCTTCAGGTCGGTGACCTCCCAGTTATAAAGTCCCTGCTTTAGGGCGCGGGGGACGGCCGTTTCGATATGGTTCTGATAGCGGTAGAAAATCTGGTTGTTGGGAACCTGGGAATGATACTGGAGCCCCGATCCCCGGGGGCCCGGTTCTATATGCAGGTCGATGACCGCCCAACAGGGCTTTGGCATGGTATAGGCCGTAAAGCCCCGACCTGCCCGCAGGGGGGTCTCCTTATAGATGACGGTGGGCGACGAGAAGGTCACCCCCAAATGATAGCGGCTTTTCAGCAGGGCCTCCAATATCTCCAGTTGGATGGCGCCGGTGATATGGATATCGATCTCCTGCTCCTCAGGAATAAATTCCATATCCAGCTTGGGATCTTCGGCGGCAAGCTCGGTCAGGGCGGTCATCAGGGGATAGAGCTCCTCCGGCTTTTCCGGCAACGCCCGCACCTTGAGCAGCGGGACCGACAGCTCATAGCCCGCCAAATGGGCAGCCTCGCCGATAATATCCCCCACC
>DXVY01000023.1:11447-14981 GCA_019417145.1 Clostridiales bacterium | reverse complement strand
CCACCTCGGGGATTTCCTGGGTAATATCATCCCGATACCGTTCGGCCAGACAGCCGGTGACAATCAGCGCCTTGAGTCGACCTGTGCGCTTATACGCCGCCGCCTCCAGGATATTTTCAATCGCCTCAGCCTTGGCGTCCTCAATAAAGCCGCAGGTGTTGACGATAATAGCATCGGCCTCGGCCTCCACCGGCGTGATCACAAATCCGGCGGCCGAAAGGGCCGCCAGCAGCTGCTCGGCGTCCACCTGATTTTTCGGGCATCCCAGAGATACCATTCCAATTTTATAAGACATCCTATCATTCCTCGTACAGATACTCGTCGCCGCTTAGCTCTCGCAGAATGCTGCGAATATCCCCAAAGGAGAACCCCCTGCGCGCCAGCCCGGCCGTCATCCGCCGGATTTCCTTTTGGTCCCACGGGCCTTTACCGTATTTCTGCCGGACGATCTGCCGGATCTGTTCTGTGGGGTCGGGAGACCGCTCCTCTACCGCGTCTTCTGCCAGCTCCCTGTCCATACCCCTTTGAACCATTAAATAAACCGCCTGCTTAGGCGACACCTTTTTTACCTCCAGCAGCTGCGCCGCCAGCCGGGCGGCATACCGCCGATCATCCACCAGACCGGTCTCCCGCATTCTGCCCGCGGCATAGGCGGCCGCGTCAGCCCCGAAATCCTTTTCCAGCTTACCGGCCAGCTCCCTTTCCCCGTAATCCCGGCGGGATAGCAGCCAGATTGCCTTGGCCTTGGCGCGCTCCCGCGCCGACTCGGCAATCAAGGCCATAAGAGTCGTCTCGTCCAACTCCTGCCCTGCCCGTAGACCCTTTCGTATGCAAAGCTCCGCGTCTAACAGGAGTTTGGGATCGCCGGCCGCCCGGCCATCGCCTCCTTCCCGCTCTCCACGGGTGCGGGGCCATTCCAGCGACGCACCCTCTCCTAAAAGGGAAAGGTCGGGAAAGGGCAGAAGGCCAAGGGCCGAAAGAGATTTCCGGCGCTTGGCCACACTGATAATGCGCATTTTTAATCGTCAACCGCCACGTCGATGTTGACCTTGGTAACCGGCGCCGACGGGGACGCCGATGCAGCGGGCGCGGCCGTTTCCAAAGACGCTTCCTTTTCCTGCTCAGCCGGGGTGACCGTCAGTTTCTCCCGGATCTTCTGCTCGATCTCGGCCGCCAGCTCCTTGTTATCGGCAAACAGCTGCTTGACGTTATCCCGCCCCTGTGCCAGACGGGTATCCCCATAGGAGAACCAGGCCCCCGACCGCTTTATGACGTCGGTCTTCAGCCCCAGGTCCACCAGCTCCCCTTCCCGGGAAATGCCCTTGCCGTACATAATATCGAATTCCGCCTCCCTGAAAGGAGGAGCCACCTTATTCTTTACCACCTTTACCCGCGTGTGATTACCCAGCATCTCGCCGTTGACCTTGATAGACTCGGTACGCCGGATATCCATCCGGACGCTGGCATAGAACTTCAGCGCCCTGCCGCCGGGCGTGGTCTCCGGATTGCCGAACATAATGCCAACCTTTTCCCGCAACTGGTTGATGAAAATGGCCACACAGTTAGACTTGGAGATGGCGCCAGCCAGCTTACGCATGGCCTGGGACATAAGCCTGGCCTGCAGGCCCACATGGGCATCTCCCATCTCACCCTCAATCTCCGCCCGGGTAACCAGCGCCGCCACCGAGTCCACAACCACCACGTCGATGGCATTGGAACGGATCAGGGCCTCGGCGATTTCCAAGGCCTGCTCGCCCGTATCCGGCTGAGAAACCAGCAGGGAATCAATATCTACGCCCAGCTTGCCCGCATAGACCGGATCCAGTGCGTGCTCCACATCGATAAAGGCCGCCTCGCCCCCCGCTTTCTGAGCCTCGGCCACGATGTGCAAGGCCACGGTGGTCTTACCGGAGGACTCCGGCCCATAGATCTCCACAATACGTCCCCTGGGCACGCCGCCGATGCCCAGCGCCAAATCCAGTGAAAGGGACCCGGTAGGAATGTGTTCTACATTCATGGCCTGGTTTTGTCCCAGCTTCATAACGGCGCCCTTGCCAAACTGTTTTTCGATCTGGGCCAGAGCAGTCTCCAGCGCCTTCTTTTTATCTATTCTCGGCTGTGCCTTCGATTCTACCATAGGTTCGTCATCCTTTCATGAGCCCGTGCGCAAATACCGCCCGGCCGGCTAGCAAACTTAACTGTATTTATTATATCGGAAAATCCGACTGCTTTCAATAGCTCTAAGAGGGTAAAGTCCCTTTGATCACCCTGTAAATGCCGTTTAGGTCCCGATACTGCCGCATATTCTCCAATCCCGCCTCCTGCAGCAGATCCACTACCTCCCGCTCTTGTCCCCTGCCGATTTCCACCAGCAGACAGCCGCCGGGTCGGAGGGAAGAAAGCCACAGTCTACAGATAGCCCGGTAAAAATCCAGCCCGTCCCCACCGCCATCCAGCGCCATAGCCGGCTCCCTTTGCACCTCCCGATCCAGCTCCATCAGCTCGCCAGAAGGGATATAGGGCGGATTGGAAACAATGCAGGCAAAGGAAGAAACCATCGATGGAAGGGCTGGCGGGCCCTCAAACAGATCGCCCAGGACCGGCGTTACATTATCCGCCCCATTGCGCCGCATATTTTGCGTCAGATACCGGTAGGCCGCCGGCGATTTCTCCAGGGCGACAAACCGACAGTCCGGCCGGGCCTTGGCCAGGGCTATGGAGATGCAGCCGCTGCCGGCGCACAGCTCCAGCACCTCCGCCCCGCCGGAAGGAAGCGCCTCCAGCGCCTGCTCAACCAGCAATTCGGTATCCGGCCGGGGAATTAACACGCCCGGCCCCACATAAAAGGGCAGACCGTAAAATTCCCATTCCCCCAAAATATATTGGAGCGGCTCGCCCGCCAAACGGCGGTCGCACATCTCCTCCAGCCGGGAGACCCGTTCCGCAGCCGCCGGATCCTCCCCACGCGAAAACAAGTCGTCCGGCGACAGGGAAAAAGCCGCAGCAGTCAACTGCCGGGCTTCAAAAGCGGCCGTTTCCACTCCGGCCTCTGTAAGTTTCCGGCGCGTCCAACGGACGGCATCCCCAATGGTCATTCCATCGCCCCTTTTGTAACCACAAGAAAATCCGGCCCCCTGAGCGGGACAGGAGGCCGGTATGTAGCTTACCAGTTATCAGCGTCAGGGTCATCGGGGATGACCGCCTTTAACGACGCTATGCCGATCTCGATCATGCTGTCGTCCGGCTCCTTGGTGGTCAGCCGCTGCAGCCACATGCCGGGCGCAGCTATGATTTTTGTAAGAAGATTATCGTGCCGGCCGCAAAAGCGGATCAGCTCATAACCCAATCCGCAGATCAGCGGCAGCATCAGGATCTTAATGGCCACCCACACGGCGGTGATTTTGGTTAGGATGGGAAAAGCGATAGAAAGAATAGCCGCAATGACGATACTCACAATGAGCATAAGAATCATAAAGGAGGTACCGCAGCGGGGGTGGAAACGCCGCTGCCGGCGCACATTCTCCACCGTCAGTT